>NZ_JAUBSB010000008.1:0-173741 GCF_036702135.1 Microcoleus sp. LAD1_D3
ATTGTCAGACTACTTCGGTAGCAAATCCCGATGAAGCGTCAAGAATCACCGCTCCTTTAGGACGGTGAGCATTTCAAAAAGCCCTCTCACAACTTTTTCTCTGCCTTGTGTATAAGTGCCTTCGGGCTTTCTTTTGTTAGTTCAATCTCCGACTTTTGAGCGAGTTTAAATTTGCAGTTTGCATCTACAGTGGTTGTAAAAACTGCAAAGATATACAGCACAAGCGCGTGATGAACCCACAATTGGTTGACCACATAAAACAGATGTTGAAGCAGAGCTTGCTGGCAACATCAAGGCGTGTCTGGAGAACCCCGTTAGATCGGCGCACCAGCATCAAATTGTTAGATGACAGCATCGTTTACAAAAAGCAGCACGAACCCCTCAATATACCCGCATTAGCCTCGGTAAATAAAGTGCCTTCTCGGTTTTTTGCCACTGAAAAAACCGTGTCTTTTGACCCAGATTATGTTTGGAAGATTTCCCTGAATCAAAAAATAAATTCTCTAACTATTTGTACTTCGGGCAACACGCTGCTGAATAACAAGTTGCTTTTAGACTTGGATTTTCGCATTAGCGGTGCGGGCATTCTGGAATGGCCTTACAAACCTAACAAAATTACCTATACGCTGGTAGTTGCTCCTTGGTCGCATTTGTGGTGTAGTTATTATGATTATGTCATTTTTGTGCTGGCTAAACTTTGTCGAATTGAGGAGGCTTTAGGTAAAGAAATTTGGCGACAAGCCAAAATTTGTTATCCTTTACGGCATACAGATTTTGAGTTGGGCTTTATGACCAAACTCGGTATTCCTGAAAGTTCACTAATCGACACTCGGGCTAGAGATACGGGATATCATGCAGAAAGTGTTGTGGTGGGAAACAATCAAGACTGGTATTTTCCCAGTCCTTACGATATAGAGCTTTTGCGGAAAAAATTCTGTCTTAAGGAAAAGGTAAAGCCTTATAGAAAACTATATTTGTCTAGAAGTGGCCGGCGTCAGGTTAAAAATGAAGTACAAGTGCGAGAGGTTTTGAAAGAATTTGATTTTGAAATTTTGGAAGATATCTCGCGCACTGTCGATGAACAAATTCGTCTGTTTGCAGAAGCCGCGGTGGTTGTCGGCCCTCACGGGGCTGGTTTTACAAATTTGCTGTGGTGTCAGCGAGGAACGAAAGTATTAGAATTCTTTTATGGAGGGTACACTCCGCCATATTTCTATTACATTTGCCAGCTATTGGGATTAGAATACTCCCGTATGGTTGATGACAACAATGTAGGGGAAGATTGGAGTTTCATTGGCATGGATATGACGGTAGATGTGGAGATTTTGAAAAGGGAAATCCAGAAAATGCTGGAGTAAATTTGCCGCTTCATAGCATTTTCGATTTGCGATTGGGAATAATTGATGACGATGGGCGTTTAAAGCTTGCTTAATGTTGGATTTTTTTTACTAATCTCAGAGTGAGGAACTAGCCTCATAGTATAATTCAAGTGGGTCTCAAATGCTAACTAAAAATTTATTAATATTAGGAGCGAGCATGAGTTACAGAATGGATCGCCGCGCTTACGCGGAAACCTTCGGGCCGACGGTGGGCGATCGCGTCCGGTTAGCCGATACAGAATTATTCATTGAAGTTGAACAAGACTTCACAACCTACGGGGATGAAGTTAAATTTGGTGGTGGCAAAGTCATCCGCGACGGTATGGGACAATCGCCTATTTCTAATGCTGACGGCGCTGTTGACACGGTAATTACTAATGCTTTAATATTAGATTGGTGGGGAATTGTTAAAGCAGATGTCGGCATTAAAGACGGCAAAATTTACAAAATTGGTAAAGCCGGGAATCCTTATATTCAAGATAGGGTAGATATTATTATCGGGCCTGGTACTGAAGTAATTGCGGGCGAAGGAATGATTCTCACCGCTGGGGGAATTGACACTCACATTCACTTTATTTGTCCGCAGCAAATTGAAGTGGCGATCGCCTCCGGCATCACGACAATGATCGGGGGTGGCACAGGCCCTGCAACGGGTACAAACGCCACAACTTGTACTCCGGGGCCCTGGCATATGTACAGAATGCTGCAAGCTGCTGACGCTTTCCCCGTAAATCTAGGGTTTTTAGGTAAAGGAAATACCAGTCAACCCCAAGCATTAATTGAACAAATATTAGCAGGTGCAATGGGTTTGAAACTCCACGAAGATTGGGGAACTACACCAGCAACGATCGATACTTGTTTGAGTGTAGCTGACGAGTACGACGTGCAAGTTGCAATTCACACGGATACTCTCAATGAAGCGGGATTTGTGGAAGCTACAATTGCGGCGTTTAAGAATCGAGCTATTCATACTTACCATACCGAAGGTGCTGGTGGCGGACACGCACCGGATATTATTAAAGTTTGCGGCCAAGCTAATGTTTTGCCTTCGTCAACTAACCCGACTCGCCCTTACACTGTCAATACTTTAGAAGAACATTTAGATATGTTGATGGTTTGCCACCATTTGGATCGAGGCATTCCTGAAGATGTGGCTTTTGCTGAATCGAGAATTAGAAGGGAAACTATTGCTGCTGAGGATATTTTGCACGATTTAGGTGCGTTTAGTATGATTTCTTCTGACTCGCAGGCGATGGGAAGAGTTGGGGAAGTGATTATTCGGACTTGGCAAACGGCTCATAAAATGAAGGTTCAAAGGGGAATTTTGAACGGGCAAGATGCCCGTTCCACAGGTGATTTAGACGGGCAAGATAGCCGTTCCACTAGGGGAGAGAATGACAATTTTCGGGCGAAGCGGTACATTGCAAAATATACAATTAACCCGGCGATTACTCACGGAATTAGTCAGTATGTAGGTTCGGTGGAAGAGGGGAAATTGGCGGATTTGTGTTTGTGGCGACCGGCTTTTTTTGGGGTGAAACCGGAGTTGGTAATTAAAGGAGGGGCGATCGCCTACGGGCAGATGGGAGATGCTAACGCCAGCATTCCCACGCCACAACCGGTGCATATGCGGCCGATGTTTGGCAGTTTTGGCGGGGCGATTGGCGCGACTTGTCTGACGTTTGTTTCTCAGGCTGCGTGCGATCGAGATATTGCCGCACAGCTCGGTTTGCAAAAGCCCACTGTAGCAGTTTCCGGGACGCGACAAATTAGTAAAAGAGACATGAAACTCAACGATTATTTGCCACAAATGGAAGTCGATCCAGAAACTTATGAAGTCAGGGCGGATGGGGAATTGTTAACTTGCGAACCGGCAACAATTTTGCCAATGGCGCAGCGGTACTTTTTGTTTTAACTGATATCTTGCACCATTGTCAGCAACAGGCAAGATGCCTGTTCCACAATAAAATTTATATTTTGTGGAACAGGCATCTTGCCTGTTCATAAAAGGCTAACTGACACTTGTGCAATATCTCAGTTTTAACCGATTATACAATCATGTAGGGGCGGGTTTTACAAACAATATTTGCCAAAAATAGACAATCTCAAAAACCCGCCCCCACCCAACAGCAAATCTTCATCTTACTTCATTCTGGATTTGATTTCGTGTTAGAATAATTGAGCGATCGCACTATCAAACCCTGGCACACAAACCAAAAATAAAGTGCAATATTAATCCCGCTCAACAGCTTCGGTATTCCCTCCAGCAAGCTCGAAACAATCTCGTTTTTTAACGGCAGCGCTTCTGCAAAAAAGGCAACAAATAGCAAACCAACGCCACTCAGCAGTAAAGCATAGGGAGTCGAGCGAATTTGTCTCCGAAAAGCTAATCCGTATGCAATTGCCAGCACGGCGTAAAATATGACAATTGTCACTTTCGGAAAACCCGCACGTCCCAGATGAACATGGGTGCGAAAAACTTCATTGAACAGAAAGCAACCCGCAAACAGTGCCGAATATAAAATAAATCGATTTTCTGGGCGCTCTGGTTGAATAATTCTCAGCAATCCAAAGGTAAAAGCGCACACCATTACCGATAAATAAAATAACATTTGAAACGCCAAGAAAAAGAAACCTGCACCCGGATACGTGGCAGAGCAAGGCGGCAAAAATAACCCTTTTACCGAAGAACCGAATAAATTCAGACACGCCGTCACTATCCCAACTAGCACTAAAGTTACACTATTGAACAAAAAAACTGTTTTATAATTTGCCATAATTAATAACTAAAAGCTAACAACAGTATATTGCGCGTCAAACCATTTTTTGCTAGGGCTTGTGCATGGGGGTTCAAAAACCGGGTTTTTTACGAAAATACTGCGTTGTGACCCGCAGATTCGGTAAAAAACCCGGTTTCTCTGTCGGAGTGCGTAAGTCCGGATCGTCTTCTTTGAGTAAAGGTGAGATATTCGGTGAAAGGACAAAGCATTGCTGTGTTTCTACAGCAGGCAATTGAGAATCTACAGATATTTAAACAGAGACGAAATCTTCAGGGCCGATGAGATTGGGAGCAACACCTGTCAAAGCAGCTAAAATTTCACCGCTGCTAGCTAATCCAATTAATGTGCCGTTAGTTCCAGCGGAAATTGATAGCTGTCCGAAGGTCAAGCCGTTGATTAATTGAATGGTATCTTGAGCGTTGCCGAAATCAGAGATTGTATCAACTCCCAACCCCGCAGCTAAAACAAATACATCTTTGCCCGCGCCACCGACTAGAATATCGTTGCCCAAGCCGCCGTTGAGGGTGTCAAAACCTTTTCCCCCAGACAGGTTATCGCTACCGTCGCCACCATTGATGATATCGTTGGCCCGCAAACCAGTCAGCACGTCATTGCCTGCCAAACCGTTGATGATATCGTTGCCGGGAGTGCCAGTCAGGTTGTCGTTGCCGTCCGTGCCGTTGATGACGTTTGGAGGGTTATTGCTGCCACCTGGAGTGCTGCCGATGTCAGAAACAAAGACATCCTTAGCATTGTTCGTGTCTCCCGGCACGAGGTTGGAGGCATCAGATTCAAACGACACTTTCTGTCCGTTCGCCGAGACTTTCGGCCCGTTCGCCGGGATGGCGGAGATGTCGGCGGAGAAGCTGTTCCCCTGATTGCCTGCTGAGTCTATAGAGACGCGGGTAGTGGTATTGGTTAACAAGTCCCGCAGGAAGATGTCGGTTTGATTGTTAGTATCCCCCGGCACCAGGTTGGAAGCATCAGAGTTAAACGCCACAAACCGCCCGTCGGCTGAGATGGAGGGAGCAGCGAAGGAGGTTTTGTCCCCCTGATTGCCTGCTGAGTCTACAGAGACGCGGGTGGTGGTATTGGTTAACAAGTCCCGCACGAAGACATCCTGAGCATTGTTCGTGTCTCCCGGCACGAGGTTTGTTGCAGAAGAAGTAAACACCACAAACCGCCCGTCGCCTGAGATGGAGGGATAGAGGGAGCTGCTGTTCCCCGGATTGCCTGCTGAGTCTACTGAGACGCGGGTAGTTGTATTGGTTGACAAGTCCCGCACGAAGATGTCGCCAGCATTGTTAGTATTCCCCGGCACGAGGTTTGTTGCAGAAGAAGTAAACGCCACAAACCGCCCGTCGGCGGAGATCGAGGGGAATAGAGAGAAGTCGTTTGCCTGATTGCCTGCTGAGTCTACAGAGACGCGGGTGGTGGTGTTGGTGAGCGTGTCCCGCACGAAGATGTCGCCAGCATTGTTAGTATCCCCCGGCACGAAGTTGGTGGCATTAGATTCAAACGCTACAAACCTTCCGTCGCCTGAGATGGAGGAATAGGTGACGCTACCGTTCCCCGGATTGCCTGCTGAGTCTACAGAGACGCGGGTAGTTGTATTGGTTGACAAGTCCCGCACGAAGATGTCATAGAGATTGTTAGTATCCCCCGGCACGAGGTTGAAGGCATTAGATTGAAATGCTACAAACCGCCCGTCGGCTGAGATGGAGGGAGAGAAGGAGAAGCTGTTCCCCGGATTGCCTGCTGAGTCTACTGAGACGCGGGTGGTGGTATTGGTGAGCGTGTCCCGCACGAAGATGTCGCTGCTACCGTTAGTATCCCCGGGCACGAGGTTGAAGGCATTAGATTGAAATGCTACAAACCGCCCATCGGCTGAGATGGAGGAATTGTTGGAGAAGCCGTTCGCCTGATTGCCTGCTGAGTCTACAGAGACGCGAGTAATAGTCATAAGTCCTTACACTAAAATTGCAAATTTGCTAAATAGACGAGAGTTTTGTCGCTCGGCCGAAGCTTCTGACAAAACAGATTCCCGCGGTTGTAGGGCGATCGACTAATGTTTCTGAATAGTTGCTGCCTATTTTTTCTAGGCTATTATCTCATTTGGGTTGGCTGTTGAAGTCAAAATTTGCTCAACCTGAGCCGGAGTTAGATTCGGATTGGCATTCAAAACTAAAGCCGCTACACCCGCCACGTGAGGGGCTGCCATCGATGTGCCGCTGTAGGTTTCGTAGGTGTTATAGGGAGTTGTAGAAAAGATGTCTACTCCCGGTGCAATTAGGTAATCCAAAGGTCGGGAACCTGCACGGTTAGAGAATTCATCCATCCTGCCATTTATATCAATTCCTCCTACGGCAATTCCGAAGCTATCGGCATCTCTAGCAGGATAAGCTGGTTCGCTAAAACCATCATTTCCTGCTGCCATGACGACAACCACTCCTTTGTTAGTTGCGTACTGAATTGCCTCATCAACCTCCATGCTAGGCGACCAGCCACCAATACTAAAGTTAATTACATTAGCTCCATTATCAGCAGCATAGCGAATTCCAGCAGCAAAATTATTGAAGTTCCCATAGCCAAATGCCGGCAAAACTCTTACAGGCATAATCTTTGCATTGTAGGCAACTCCAGTTATGCCAAAATCATTTCGTTCGGCCGCGATCGCGCCTGCTACGTGAGTCCCATGACCGTCCCAATCCATTGGGTTGTTGTCGTTCCACACAAAATCCCAACCCTGAATATCATCAATATATCCGTTGCGATCGTCGTCAATACCGTTATTGGGAATCTCACCCGCATTCTGCCAAATATTGGCATCTAAATCGGGATGGGTGTAGTCAACACCGCTATCGACAACAGCGACTACGATGCCATTTCCGGTAATTCCCCCCTGCCAAACTTCCGGCGCATTTACCATCTCTCTTGCCCAATCATTCCCGCCCAAATTAGGAACTTCGGGGAACTTAACTGGACTGTTAAAAGTGCGGGCTACTGCTGCATTTGCATCCACTAAACCGTATCCGTAATTGCTGCTAAAACCAGTACCAGGCGTGGCAGCAAGATTCAGGTTGTAATTCTTATAGTCAAAGTAACTATAAACTGCGACATAGTAATCTCCAGGAGTCAGGTTGAAGAAATGTATCTCGCCGGATGCACCTGCTGAGGCATAATCGCTGCCAAGAAGTTCATCATAATCAGCCTCACCGTTGCGATTTTTATCTTGAATTAACTCGATCCCTGCCCCATTCAAAACATCGATACGTAAGCTTAAATCGCTATTGTTGTTAATAGTAAAGCGGTAATAATCCTCGTTGTCGTCAACTCCTACAAAATCATTGAAGGTGAAGCGATTGTTATCAGCAACACCAATATTGCGTGCAGTGGCTAAGGAGTTGTCTGGGTCTGATAAATTCAACTGATTAGCCGTTCTCGTTCCTGTGAGGGGATCTGTGCCCACAGTCATGGCTTCTGAGTTTGGTTGTTGTTGAGCTAAAGATGTACCGCTAGCGGCTGGATCGCTGCCTGAGTCACTGAAAATCTCGCTATTTTGAGATACTATAAAATTTGCTATTTGTTGTTCGTTGCTGCCGATCGCGCTCGCTTTCAATTTAGCCGTGTTAAAGCCGTGGGTTGGGATGCTACCATTAAATTGACTGGATGCAGTGAAAAAGTTAAGCTGACCGCTGTTACCAAAGGTTGTTAATGCTGCTGTGAGCTGCTGTTGGCGATCGATTGCAAATATACCGAGCGTACTTTCCATAAATTCACTCCAGATAATTTGAGATTCACTTGTGTTTAGGGGAGACAATGCTTGATTTTAAATTAATTAAGATTATTCCAGATGCGAGATGATAAGTCAATTCATAAATTCATTGCTTGAGTTCATAAAAGTCATAACCCTAATTTCATAAAAGTCATATTTTTCGGCAAGTTATGCCGTTTCAAGCTGAAGCTGTTGTTTTTGCGTCAAAACCATCGCTATGTGTTTTTCGTAATAGGCCGCTTCGTTAATGAATACAGGGAAAACAGTAGATTCTCCTTGATAGGGGAGTGATTCTCCCGTAAATGTGAGAAACATCGGTTCACCGGGATGTAATGGTTCATAGTCTTTGAACTGAAGTTGGGGATGGATCGCAGCTTGCAGTTCACCTACTGAATTTCTGGGATAGTCTACTGAGCCGATCGCCTGATATACAGTTAAATATGATGGTATATGAAGCGGCTTTCCCCGATTTTGTGCGTCGAGATAATCCAGAATGGCGTGAACCAGCATTTCGGTTTGCTGAAGCTGACGGGCGTTAATGACTCCCTGGGCGATCGGCCCAACTTCTATGGTGCCACCGAAAGCAGAGAGCGATCGAAGCATTGGGGCATCCTGACCAGAATGCTCTCCGAAACAAACTCGCAGTGAGGGCTCGATCTCACTCAAATAAGCTAATAATTGCAAATTGAATGGATGTTTGCTAGATGGTAAAATTGTCAGCCCCATGTTGGCCGTTGTGCTGTGAAGGTCAACGATCACATCAGCCCCATGTTCGTCTTTCGGACATAGTTGGGCGGAGATTTCCTTAGCACGTCTGTTCTCGTAACCCATCAAATCTGGGTTAGACAAATCTTCCTCGGCAAAGCAACGGTTCAAATCGCGATCAACATAACGCCGATTGGACTTTACCGCTTGAGGATTAGCTAATAGAGTAACCACCTCAAAACTCGATCGTTTCAGTAAGTCTGGGAATTGTTGAAACTTCTTAATCAGAAAAACCCCAGTCAACTCGTTTCCGTGGGTTCCTCCCACAACTGCAACTCGTCGAATTACTTGCGAAATCATGAATAATCCTCATTAAGCAATACTTAAATGGGTATTTCGTGCCGAAATTTATAACTATTACTTTCAAGATAAAGAAGTTATTGCTATATGTCAAATACTTTTTTATATATAACAATATACTTAAAAAATATAGTATTTAATCCCCGTTACAAAAGAGAATGTAACTGTAGGACCGTGCTCCAAACCATGATAGTAATCATTCATTCCCAATCGTTCTATTCTCAAATCTAAAATCTAAAATCGTATAACCTATGGAACTTCGCCATCTTCGTTACTTCATTGCAGTGGCAGACGAACTGAGCTTTAGCCGTGCTGCAGAGCGATTGCACATTGCCCAACCCCCCCTAAGTCAACAAATTAAAGATTTAGAGGCTGAACTGGGTGTGAAGCTATTCGATCGCAAAACTCTCCCAATTCAGCTAACCCCAGCAGGACAGGCGTTTTTAGAAGAAGCTCGCGCAACTTTGGTACAGTTAGAACAAGCGGTACATAAAACCCAGCGCATTCATCAGGGTGAATTGGGTTATTTGACGGTGGGTTTTCCCAGTTCGATCGCGAATGGTGTCTTTCCAGAGATGCTGCGAACTTTTCGACAGCGATATCCAGAGGTAAAACTGATTTTGCAGGAAGAACATAGTGCTTCCCTAATTCAGAGGTTGCGCGATCGCCAGACTGATATCATTTTTCTCTATCTCTACCACGATATTTCTGAAGCCAATGATTTAGAAACGATGTCTCTCACGCAAGAACCACTTGTCGTCGTTTTACCCAAAAACCATCCGCTTACAGCCCAATCCAAAATTTCGCTTTCCGACCTAAAGGATCAAGAATTTGTAATGCCCCTTCATCAGATTGTGGCTGGCTTATCTGAGGAAATTTACCATGTATGTTCGCAAGCAGGGTTTGTTCCTAAAGTTGCTCAAACAGCCGTCTTTATGGTCACAATTTTGGGATTAGTCGCAGGCGAAACAGGTATCAGCATTCTGCCATCTCACGTACAGAATCTTCAACGCGAAGGAGTGGTATATCGTCAGATTCAGGAACAAACGACAACCACTCAATTAACTGCTGTTTGGCGGCATAATCATTCGTCCACCATTTTGCAGCAATTCCTCAATATTATTAAAACCCTCTCAATTTATAGCAATCCTAAATGATTTGTGAGAAACAGGCATAGGTAAAAAGCTTTGAAAAGTCAAGCAATTAAGGTGCCTCGCCATTAACAATCTGCAAGTTTTATCCAATATCTCGCAGATCCGCACCCTACAGATTAACACCACACAATATAGCTGCTACTGTAGTTCATGAAGCTGGAATATGCTGTATTAACTGTTACTTGCCGCAATTGGCGAAAGTAGAAAACAGGTTAAATTTTGTAACTCTCCACGCTTGTCATGTCTGCCCGCCAGCAAAAAGACAGTACCTAGTTATGCTTTTATCGCTGTCAACATAACTTTGCCAACTTCATGCAGCAACTGTTGGAAACTCCCCTGGTATAGGGATTACTTGCGAACTCATGTTCCATCCTACTTGCTTGCTAAAATTTTGAATTTGACCTTCACAAGTTCGCCAACTAGAACCGCCGAATTTCTGTCAAATTTATAACTGCGAAGTCAATCCATATTTGCCATCCATTGCTGGATTGCATCCACATCCCATCCGCGCGCAGGTTAGGACAAAACTGATTCGCGCGGGTGTATGGCGATCGACTAATATTTCTGAATAGTGGCTGCCTATTCTTTGTAGGCTATTATCTCATTTGGGTTGGCTATTGTCGTCAAGATATACTCAACTTGAGCCGGAGTAAGAGTCGGGTTGGCATTCAAAACCAAAGCCGCTACACCCGCTACGGAGAGTCTTAATCGCTTGGTAAACTCAATTTTAATACCTGTCCAACTGATACCTCATGCTTGTGCGTCGCTACTACCACGGCACCTTCTAATCGCGGATCGTAACATCCCACCCAAGCCGCAGGATGACATTCGTGCACTAAATACCCGTACAGCCAAATTGCTCCTCTACCTTCAATAACAATTCCTTGGCTCAATTGAACGTCTTGAGGAAGTTTCAAACCTTGTAAATCATCGGGTGTGATGATACCGTCTTGAGTTGTAATTCGCAAGCGCAAATGTTGGTAAGCTAAACCGTCTTGAGTTTGATGGGAGATTATTTTTAATTCAATAGGATTCATTGGATGCACAAATGTTGAATGCTGCGATAAAATCATATACCTTTTAGGGTAAATTGGGAATCAGATCGCCAACTTTGAGTCCCAATTGGGCCGCCCTTCCGCCTCTGAGTTCAATAACTCCGTCAACGGGAACATCCGGGCCGTAGTTGGGGCAGGTTTCGCTGAAACACGGCGGTACATTAGGAATTATCGCCTGCACGACGCCTTCCCGCAGAAAAACCATATCGAGCTCAATCAACACGTTTTTCATCCAAAAACGCACGTTTCGCGGGGGTTCGATGGGGAAAAACATTCCTCTGTCATCCGGTAATTCTGTGCGAAACATTAAACCTGTCGCTTGTTCTTGGGGAGTTTGCGCCACTTCCAGTCCGATCGCGCGATCGGCTATAATCGTGTTAACCGAAATTGGCAAAAGCTGACCCCTATCTATCCCGCCAAACAGCGACATAAAGTTTGATTCAGTCAGATTAGAATTTCCCGAAACAACTCCTAAATAATTACCAGAGTTTTTATCTTTCATAATAGTTTGGTTATCCGCAACAGAAAGATCCAAATCGCTAAACTTCATGCCATCGGTCAAGACAATTTTATCATTGCCGTTGCCAAAATCTGTAATTATATCTGCTTCAGTAATAGTAGAGGCGGCGGCGGTTTTTTCCATCACAAATAAATCCTCCCCCGCGCCTCCTGTCAAGATATCCCCGCCTTCGCCGCCTATTAGCAAATCGTTACCCCGATCGCCAAAAATCCAATCGGAGTCTTGTCCTCCATAGATTGTATCGCTTCCTTGCCCGCCAGACAGCGTATCAGCGCCTTCATTTCCTGCTAACAAATCATTTTCCCGATCGCCAAAAATCCGATCGTTTCCCCCCAAACCTTGAATAGTATCATTACCTGCAAATCCTCTCATCGTATCGTTGCTGAGAGTTCCCAGGAGAAAATCGAAGCCGAAAGTACCGTCGATGTTAACCATTTTGCGTTTAATGATGCGTTTAATAGAAGGAAGATTTGGCGATCGGCATCCGCCAACCAGTACCAAAAGCTCGATCGCTAATTTTCAAACCCGGGGCTGCTTGCCGCCGTTTAAACTCCGCTTGCCTCACTAATTTTACTACACGTTTAACCACGGCTTCATCGTATCCTGCAGCCACAATTTTTTGGGCAGATTCGTGATGTTCGATCAACCGCTGCAAGATGTCATCCAAAACATCGTAATCCGGCAAAGAATCTTGGTCAATTTGGCCAGGTTTCAGTTCAGCACTCGGCGGTTTACTAATAATATTAACCGGAATAATTTCCTTTCCCAAGTTTACCTGATTTTTAATCTTCTCACTCCCAGAATTCAGCCACCTACAAAGCGAATAAACGCGAGTTTTCGGCACATCAGAAATCACCGCCAATCCTCCATTCATATCGCCGTAGAGAGTGCAGTAACCCACCGCCATTTCCGACTTATTCCCAGTCGAAAGCAGCAAATGTCCGAACTTATTAGAAATTGCCATCAACAAATTGCCTCGAATCCGCGATTGAATATTTTCCTCAGCAATCCCGAAAGTTGTATTGACAAACAAATCGGCGAGAGTGCGATCGTAAGTTTTCATCAAATCGCCGATCGGCAATAGTTCGATCGCAACGCCCAGATTTCGGGCTAATTCCAAAGCATCATTAACCGAATGATCCGAACTGTAAGGAGAAGGCATCAACACCCCTAGAACATTTTCGGGCCCGATCGCGCAACTGGCGATCGCCGCCACCAAAGCCGAATCTATCCCGCCACTCAAACCGAGTACAACCTTAGAAAAACCGCACTTGCGGACATAATCTCGCACTCCCAAAACCAAAGCCGCCCAAATTTCGGCATCTCCTTCTGCCGGATGGAAACTTAAATCTGTTGTGGATCGGGCATCTTGCCCGATGCCGCCGCTGCCAATTAAATCTTGTTTATTTTCGTCATATTCCAGCACCGCAAAATCCGTTTCAAAAGAACCTAATACCTGAATGAAATCACCCTTTCGATTCACACCAAAACTGCTGCCGTCAAAAATAATATCATCATTTCCCCCTACCTGATTAGCGTAAATAATCGGTATCCCGCAGCGGATGACGCTGTGCTGCAACATCGCCGATCGCACTCCCCGCTTCCCCGCAGAATAAGGCGATGCCGACAAATTCAGCACTAAATCTACACCCAATTTTGCCAAATCGGAAACAGGATCGCCTGCGTAGCTGCGTTTACCCCAAAACTCCTCATTGTTCCACAAATCTTCACAAATTGTCACGCCGATTTTGACTTCGCCAATAGAAAAGTAATTGCTGTTTTCGCCCGGTTCAAAATATCTATCTTCATCAAATACATCATAAGTAGGCAACAAGCGTTTATGAAAAACTTGTTTGACGGCGCCATTTTGCAACAAAACAGCGCTATTAAACAATGATTTTCCGCCGAGTTGAACAGCATTAGCATTAGGTAATGCCGTGCCTACTATGACTGCCAACTCCGGTGGCAAAGCTTGCGCCAGTTGCAGCAACTGTGCACCTGCATCTGCAATGAAACTCGGATTGATTAACAAATCGCGCGGCGGATAACCGATCAGGGAAAGTTCCGGTGTTAGCAATAAGTTTGCGCCCTCAACCTCAGCTTTTTTCGCTGCCTCCAGAATTAGGTTGGAGTTGCCAAAGATATCACCGATAGTAGGGTTGAGTTGTGCGATCGCAATTTTCATATCACCAAATCACTTAATAAATATTGCTAACAGTCCGCCCGCGCGGACTCACTTTCCTATAGTCCTAGATTTGAATGTAGCGAAAGATTACTCAGATTTGTAATGTTTCAACTCTTCCTCAATATAATAATTTACCAAATCCCGGTAAATATTTTCAACCACATCAGGATTCAAACCAGATTCTTGAGCCCACTCCCGCCGCTGTTGTAACATAGCCTGAAAGCGATCCGACGATCGAACGCTAGCTTCACTCGTTTTGAACCTTGCAGCCGCGATGACGTATTGAAATCTCTTGCTCAAAGCATCGATCACTTCTCGATCGATGATATCAATTTCCTCCCGAACTTCGTGAATATTAGCGCATTCATCAGGGTCTTTCATAGTCTGCACTCCTAAATAGCTTCTATTCTAATGTTACTAAATTGCTCCCCGAATGTCATCCAAGGAACAGCTAGATAAACACCAGTGGCTTATTTTTGAAAGGAGCAAAAGCGGCCGCATCAAAGCGGTACAAACTAGCAGGGCGGCCAGCCCCGCGCGAAACCTTAACACCGGTATCGCACAAAAAACCCAATTTCAACAATCGAGATCTAAAATTAGAATAATCAGAAAAACTTTCCCCCAAAATAGTTGTATAAAGTTGATACAAATCGCTCAAAGTAAAAAGTTCCGGCAAAACTTCAAAAGCTACCGGGCTGTATTCAAGTTTGTTACGCAGTCGCCGATATCCGTATTCGAGAATTTGAGTGTGATCGAAGGCGAGCTTTGGAACTTGTTGCACGGGATACCAAGCAATGCCGCCGACACGGTGTCCCACACCCGCGACTACACTCCCAGCAATTAACTCAGCTTCCTCAAAGCGAACCAAAGCAAAATAACTAACCGAAAGATAACGATCGCCCCTGGTAACTTCCCGAGGATCGCGCCCCGGTTCTCCGAAAGTATACAATTGCTCCAGATACAAATTTTTTACCCGAATTTTCTCAGACAAAATCCGGTAAGCCGCATTTTCAAGAGACTCCCCCTCACGCACCAAAGTACCAGGAAGACTCCAAGAATCGATAAACGGTTCGTCTTGCCGCATTACCAACAGCACCAACAAGCGGTTCTGCACGGTATCGACGGAAAAAATAACATTATCTACTCCTACTTTAAAGTCAGCTAATGAGCAACCCTCGCTCTTTTTTGTGCCTCGTGCCATGCGTACAAATGCTCCCTATTGATGTAATCTTCGATGGTCGGAGTCAGGGCTTGGGTGTCTCCTGTTTCCCGATAGGAAGTAGAAGAAACATTGGGACCATTCAAAGAGGCGATCGCCACGTCTGCACCCATGCGCCTCAACTGCCACAAATCTAATTGTTCTGATGGATAACCAGGTCGCGGTACTATCAGCAGATCCACTTGTTTTAACAATTGTTCAAATTTGTACCAGCGAGACAGTTGCCCCACCAAGTCCGAACCTATTACCAGTGTCAAATCTGCATTCGGCCACAGCAATCTTGCTTGTTCCACAGTTTCCACCGTCCTTGGACTGCTGAGTTCTGGATGCAAGCAAAGATTGTGTCTGGGCGAATTAATTTCTTGAATCATTAACAGCAGCATTGCCGATCGGTGTTCTAGAGAAGTTTGGTGCGACTTAAAAGGATTGTCCGACGCCCAAACTGCTACCCAATCAAAATGTTGGGAAAGCCAACTCAGAATTGTTTTGTGTCCTGCTGTGGGTGGATCGGCACTGGTTCCAAAAAGAGCAATCTTCTGCATAGGTAATTGTTGACTGTTGACTGTTGACTGTTGATTGATGACTACTGACTAATGACTACTGACTACTGACTCTTTTTGGTTTTTTGGGTGAGACTCTGCAAATCTGTAGAAATTTCCACCGGCGGCGAAATCGGGTTGTCAAGTTGGCGAGTTTCGGGTCGAAGACTGGCGACAGAAGCAGCAGTTCGTTTGGCAATATCCTCCAAACTTTCCTGGTTCTGGACTCGTTTGCCATCCTTGACAACCAATTTCATTAATGGTACATGAGAATCGCAATTCTTAATATTTTCTCCTGACAATCCCAAACAATCTCCGAGAATTTGCCCATTTTCAATATGTCTAAAAATTTGTTTTCTTCCTGGATATGTTACCTTGCCGCTTGCCTCTTTCATCACCGGAATTCCGTCAATTTCCACCAACTTATAAACACCGTTCACAGGGGAACCGCTGACCAACTTGGTTCCCAAACCGTAACCGTCAATGCAAGCACCGCTACTTTTTAATTTAGCAATTTCTCGATCGTCCAAATCGCCACTAGCAAAAATTGGAACGCCCGGAAGGATAGATCGAACTTCCCGAGACAGCGCCGCCAAATCGCCCGAATCCAGCCGCACGCCTTCCAACTGCATTTCACCGCTGTTTACTCGATCGGCCAACATCCGCGCCGCCGCCACAGTATCATAAGTATCTATCAGCAGCGGCGCCCCCGGAAAATAGCGGTGAAAAGCTGCAAATGCCTGATTCTCGCTGCCTTCGAGGGCGGCAACAGCCATCACCAAAGCATGGGCGATCGTACCTACAGGTTTGCGGCCCAACTTCAAAGCAGCCAAAACATTAGAAGTTCCGTCGAACCCCGCAGCCAGGGCAGCCCTAGCCGCCCAAACAGCAGCTTGAGGCCCAAAAGCCCTGCGCGTCCCGAATTCCAGCAACTTAGCCTCCGGGCCCGCCACATCGCGCAGCCGCGCTGCCCGCGTCGCAATCAAAGTTTGATAATTTATGGCATTCAATAAATAAGTTTCCACTAACTGAGCCTGCCACAGAGGAGCCTCAATTCGCAGCAGAGGCTCGTTGGCAAACACCGCCGTCCCCTCCGGCACCGCCCAAACATCGCCAGTAAAACGGGCTGTGGCGAGTAAAGTCCAAAATCGCTCCGGCGCGCCGGCAAAAATCCCAGTGGACTGCAAAGCCTCAATTTGCGCCGGCGAAAACCGAAATTTTTCCAAATAATCAATAACTTGCGCCAAACCCATCGCGATCGCGTAGCCAAAACCCTCTGGTAGTCTGCGCGCGAATAATTCAAAACTCGCGGCCCGCCCGTCGAGCCCTTCCCCGACATAACAAGCGGCCATCGTTAGCTGGTAGAGATCGGTCAAAAGGCTGTAATCTGCTGAAGAAACCGTTAGTTCCTGGTCTTCTAAGATTTCTTCAAAACCTGTGAGCTGCAGGCTTTCTGTGGTAGTTTTCATAAAAAAAACCCCGGACAAACTTCTTTTTTTAATTATAGTGACAAACACCATATCTTTTTGTAAATATTTGATGAAGATTGCAGATATGTGTCGGAAAAATTCGCTGATTATGGCCTTTAATAGCGGCTTTCGGTTAATTTGTACATTAATTTTATGGTAAAAACCATATAAATTCTTAATTTAACAAACTCAGGAATTAACCACAAACACTCAAGCGTTCCGGGTTTTTTGCGAAAATATTTCCTTGCAGCCTTTGAATAGAGTTAGAAAACCCGGTTTCTGAGCGTCGTGAGGGCGATCGCGAGTGCTTGAGTTGAGCCAGGAAAAATCTACCAGCAAAAGGTCGATCGTCCAAAAATGCGTAATTCCTAAAACCTTCAGCTTGCTTCTATGTTGCAGACCAATAAGTAATTCAAATAAATATTGCTAAACTCATCCACAGCCCAAAAATCAGAGTAATATTAAAAGTATCAGAACTCAGACAAGAGAGGCAGATTCTATGAATCTTTCTAAATCTTTGGCAAACGCGATGCGTTACGTTTCGGAAGCAGCGGTGCGGATTTTTAGCCCCAGCGATGACAACTATCCAAATAGTGGAGTTCAACCTTTTGAGGGTAAGCTCTCCAAAAGCTCTAAATCGAGAAAATGAGCAGCCATTCAAGCAGTTTCTAGCGAGTTCGGGACAGGCATTCAGTTTAACAGTCAACAGTTAACAATTAATTGTTGACTGTTAACTTTTGACTTTTGACCGTTAATAGTAATTGTAGGTGGGTTTCCCTTCCTTCTACCCCACCTACAATTACCCATCACCAATTACATTGAACTTCCCAAATTGACAAAAAGCATATTCAGTGGAGTAAGCTTTTGAAATAAAGATTTTTGCCCCCGGTTTACTGCGTATAAATTAGAGAAACACCAAGCAAAACGAAAACCTTTTTTTGCACTAGGGTTGGTTCAGTAACCTTACCAAAAATCAAACTATATAGCAATCCTTGCAGGAGTCGTAAATGTTTTACCCCCCTCCTTGGACAAATCGCACCACATTTTAAGTTGCTACTTCGATACCTTAGAGTAATTATACTGATTGACAAAAGTGTTTTTAGCTTAACTGGTGAGCAATGTGTAGACACTGGCTGTGGGCGATACCTAGCCAAAAGTTCGGGTCATTCCCCCGTCTGAAGACTGGCTGTAAGCTGGTCTTTTTGTTAGCTGAAAACTATACTGTTAGTTAGGTCTTACGAGGGTTAATTGTCGTAAAGTGATTTTACAGGCAAGCGGCAAACAGGAGTGAGAACATTCAAGTAATTGTAGGGAAGCTTTGAACGTTTGTTGGGAAATTGTTTGTGCCTCAATTGACTTGCAAGGAATTTCCCCTTCAAATACACCCCTGCTTACAGCCGCGATCGCACTCTCGAAAGGAATAGCTGATGCAGGTAAAACAAAACAAACTTTTCACTACTGAAGCGATCGATCGCTTATCTTCACCGGAACGCCTCGACGAAATGATGCAGGTGGTTAGTCCTCGATCGTGGCTGCCACTAACTGCAATTGGCTGTTTAGTTGCTGCTGCGGCCGTTTGGAGTGCGATCGGGCGAATTCCGCTGACTGTTTCCGGTCAAGGCGTGTTGCTTCTGCCCCGCCGAGTCGTGCAATTTCAAGCTGCTAGTTCCGGTCAATTGGTAAAGCTGAATATCAAGCCGGGGGATGCAGTGAAACGGGGTCAGGAAATCGGCAGAATTGATAAACTAGACCTCAAGCAGCAGCTAGAGCAAGAGAAAGCGAAATTAGCTGAACTGCAAGGGCAAAAGCAAGATACTAATAAGCTGCAAAAACAGCAGATTGCCCTGGAATTAAAAACCCTCGAACAGCAGCAAAAAGACCTTCAAGAAAGCTTGAATAGGGAGTCAGTTGCACCGATATTGCACCAGCAAAGTATGGCTGCATTAGAGCAAAAACGCCAAAGTTTGGAAGAAAGTTTACGCCGCGAACAAATTGCGCCGGTACTGCGACAGCAAACTCTGACAGCATTAGCAGAAAAACGCCAAAGTTTGGAAGAAAGTTTGCGGCGAGAACAAGTTGCGCCGATATTGCGGCAGCAAACTCTGGCCGCGATCGCCAAAAAACGCGACAGTCTTTTGCAGCGAAAGCAGCACATCACTTCTTTGGTGGAAACTTTGCAGCAGCGGTTTGAAACTCGTCGCGTTCTTTACGAACAAGAGAGGGCGATCAGCGAGGATGTAATGCTGCAAGCGAGACAGGAATTCGCGGACTCTCAGATGCAACTGGCGGATATTGAAACGCAGTTAAAGGAACTCGACGTTCAGAAAACTAATAGCGATCGCGAATTCCTGCAAAATCTCAATAAAATTGACGACATCAAAAACAGCCGGCAGCAACTCAAGGTAGAAGCTACCAATACCGAACGAGAGTACCTGCAAAATCTCAACCGCCTTAACGAAATTAAAAACAACCTCCAAGAACTTAAAGTTCAGAAAAGTAACACCGAACGAGATTACCTGCAAAACCTCAACAAAATTGATGAAATAAAAACTAAGATTAAAGACATGGAAACCCAAGCGGTCAAACTCGCTCAACAAGATTTAGAAAAGTCGATCGCCCAAACAAATCAAATTCAGGAAGTTAAACGCAAGATGGCCCACTTGCAGAATCAGTTGACGGCCGACAGCAAAATTACCAGCCAATATGACGGTCGCGTTTTGGAAGTTAGCGCCGTTGCAGGTCAAATGCTGAACATCGGTACAAGAATCGGGACAGTTGAATCTGAAACTTCTCGCGAAAAAATGGTCAGTCTTGTTTATTTTGCTGACAGAGACGGCAAGCAAATTAAACCGGGAATGACTGTACAAGTTACCCCTAGCGTCGTCAAGCGGGAACGCTACGGTGGCATTGTCGGCAAAGTAACCCAAGTTTCTCCTTTTCCGGTTACTAATCAAGATATGTCGTCAATTATCGGCAATGAAAATTTGGCTGACAGCATCGCAAAAAGCATCGCTGGCGGCGGTGCTCCCGTGCAAATCTTTGTGGAATTGCAACAAGATCCGAACACTATCAGCGGTTACAAATGGTCTTCCTCGAACGGGCCTCCTCTCAAGATTTCCCCCGGTACTACGGCGCTAGTTCGGGTTCAAATCGGGCAGTTAGCGCCGATTTCTTACGTGATTCCTATTTTTCGGTCTTTGACGGGGGTTTACTAACCGTTATTAGTCAGTTTTTTCGTTTCCAGGCTCTGCCTGATAATGCCTATCACGAGGCTCTGTCTCGCATAAAATATGAGGCTGATCCTCACACCCTGCGTTCCCAGGCCGAGGCTAGGAACGAGAGTAACGAAAGTATTACTATTACCATTTATCCCTTACTAGCCGATGAAATCTCAGTGGATTGACAACTTTTTTACGCCTCAAAAATTAAGGCGAGTTCGTACTCCCACCCTGTTACAAATGGAAGCAGTAGAATGCGGTGCTGCTGCTTTAGGAATTATTTTGAGTTACTGGGAACACCCGGTACCTTTAGCTCAATTGCGGAGCGAGTGCGGCGTTTCTCGCGATGGCAGTAAAGCTTCTAATATCCTCAAAGCAGCCCGAATTTACGGCTTAGATGCTAAAGGGTTTAAAAAAACTGTCGAAGAGTTGAAAGTTGTACCGCCACCTTTTATTGTTTTTTGGAATTTCAATCACTTTTTGGTGGTTGAGGGGATGAAGAAAAAGCGCGTTTATCTCAACGACCCCGCATCGGGACCGAGGACTGTTTCTCTAGAAGAATTTAAGTCTGCTTATACTGGCGTTGTTTTGACTTTTGAGCCTGGGCCGGAGTTTAAAAAGGGTGGGAAAAAACCGAGTATTGCCCGTGCTTTAGATTCCCGATTGCAAAGTTCCCGTTGGGCGATCGCATTTTGTTTAATTGCTGGTTTATTACTGACTGTTCCCCGTTTGGCTGGAGCGGCATTTACTCAAATTTTTGTAGATGAAATTCTGGTCGAAAACCGTCACGAGTGGCTGCGACCTTTAATATTGGGAATGCTGTTTGCGGCGGCCGTCCAAGGGCTGCTAGCGCGAATGCGGCTTTTCTATTTGCGGCGGCTGGCAAACAAGCTTGCGATTTCGATGTCGGGACAGTTTCTCTGGCATACTTTGCGCTTGCCTGTGGGATTTTACGCCCAGCGGTTTGCAGGTGAAATTAGCAGCCGCTGCCAAGTTAATGACAAGGTTGCTGAAATTTTATCGGGGAAACTTGCTGCAACTGTGATCGACGCAGTGATGATGGTTTTCTATGCGATAATTATGGTTATGTACGACTGGGTATTGACCAGTGTTGCCGCTGTTTTTGCAGCCTTAAACTTTTTGGCACTGCAATCTTTATCCCGCAGCCGTGTCGATGCTAACACCAGATTAGCTCAGGAAACAGGTAAGGTTGGCGGTGCTGCAATTGCAGGCATTCAGTCTATTGAAACTGTCAAAGCTAGCGGTTTAGAATTCGATTTATTTTCTAAGTTTGCCGGGTACTATGCCAAAATGAGCAACGCCCAGCAAGAATTGGCTTTGCCCACTCAAATATTGTCAATATTACCCGCATTTTTGACGGCCTTAGCTGCAACTACTATCTTAGTTGTCGGCGGCATGCGAGTGATGAACGGCAGTTTGAGTATCGGGATGTTAATTGCCTACCAAAGTCTCACTCAGCAATTCCTCAGCCCAGTTAACAATCTGGTCAATTTTGGCAGCACTCTGCAAGAATTAGAAGCCGATTTAAGCCGACTTGATGACGTTCTGCAAAACCCGATCGATCCTGAAGCAGACCGCGATTCTTTTCACAGTCAAAACGGCCGCAGCGCCCTTGCACCAGATTCTTTTCACCTGCAAGGAAGCATTGAATTGCGGAGTGTCAGTTTTGGCTACAGCCGCTTGGAAGCGCCACTAATTAACAACTTGAACTTAACCGTAAAACCTAGTCAGCGGGTAGCGTTAGTGGGGGGCAGCGGTTCAGGCAAATCTACTATTGCCAAACTTGTCACCGGACTTTACGAACCGATGAATGGCGAAATTTTATTTGACGGGGTTCCCCGCAATTTGATTCCCCGTTCTATCCTAGCAAATTCGCTGGCAATGGTCGAACAAGAGATATTTCTATTTGCCGGGACTGTTCGGGAAAATCTCACGCTTTGGGACCCGACAGTACCGGAAGCAGATTTAGTGCAAGCGTGCATTGATGCGGCAATTCACGAACTTATTTTGAATATGCCGGGAGGATACGATGCTCAACTCAATGAAGGGGGAACAAATATGAGCGGCGGACAGCGGCAGCGTTTGGAAATTGCCAGGGCGTTAGTAAGGAATCCAGCGGTGTTGGTGCTGGATGAAGCAACGAGTGCTTTGGATGCTGAAACCGAGTTAATTATCGATCGCAATTTGAGGCGTCGCGGTACTTCTTGTATTGTGGTTGCTCACCGTTTGAGTACGATTCGAGATTGCGATGAAATTATTATGCTTGCAGGGGGGAAAGTAGTTCAGAGAGGCACTCATGAGGAGTTGCAAAAGCTGGGAGGAGCTTATGCTCGTTTGGTTGGGAACGAACAATAAACAGAAATACCGAACTTTTGAGGTAAGGTACAGATCCCTTGTAGGGACACGGCAATGCCGTGTCCCTACGGGTATCGATCGATCAGATAGATGTGTACTTCATAAACTTGCAATCTGCTGTATAAGCAACTAACCAGACTTGATATTACTAATCGCAAATTACTAGCTATGCTCGATCTAAATCCTGTTAAGAAACTGCACCGAATTAAAGGAAATGAACCGCTGCTGCTGAATGACCCGCATCAGGTATGGATTGTTCGATCGGGCGCGATCGCAGTTTTTGCAGCCAAGATACAAAGTGAGAAGCCGGCGGGCAACCGCCATTATCTGTTCGGCGTCGGTACAGGCGAGGCTTTGTTCGGCGCTGCTACCCCCCCCAACCAGGGCGGGCACGGGGGCACCGCCCCTACAAGGGGGGGAGAAATTTCAAAACCAGGTTGGGGACTTCTGGCGATCGCGATCGCCGAAACGGAACTGGAACCGATCGCGATCGCAGATTGTGCCGCTTTAGTTGCTGCTGGTGACGGCAAAACCCTCGCCCTTGTGGAACGGTGGATACAGCATTTGGGAGAACGAGTGATTCCCTACGGGATAGATCCGCCGCGCGTGCCGGAGGAAATAGTTGCCCCAGAAACTGCGGTTGTAGCAGCAGCCTCGCAGCAGATATCGCTGCAAAAAGGTCAAATTCTGCGATCGCCGGGAACAGTTGTCTGGGTGCGCGTCCAGTCGGGCGATGCGAGTGTCGGGGAATTGAAGTTAAATTCCGCTTCTCCAGCGTTTCCCTTGGCTGGGAATATGCTGCTGGTGGCATCCGGGGAAGTTGAGGTGCAAATTTTCTCAACAGCAGAGGTGGAAAATGCCGACTGGCTGCCCGCGAGTTTAGCTTTGCTGCACGAGTATTTCTGCTGCTGCTTGAACTTGCTGGTTTCCCAGCAAAAAGCAGAGGATTTCCGCCGCTTTCAGGAACGAGAACAGCTAAACCGCCAAGTAACTCAGACAGCTTTGGGAGAGTTAACCGAGGTGCTGCATCCCCGGAAAACTGCCTTGTCTGAGGAAGGAACGCCGCTGTTAATCGCTGCTGGGGCTGTGGGTAAAGCACAAGGGATTACCGTCGAGCCCCCGGCGGGTTCCGAAGACTTGAGTCGAGTTAAAGATCCGATGGAGGCGATCGCGCGATCGTCCCAATTTCGCACCCGCCGCGTCCTGCTGGTTGGAGATTGGTGGCGGCAGAACTGCGGCCCACTTTTGGCTTATACAAAGTCCGACGATCGACCAGTAGCTTTGTTGCCCGGTAAGGGATATCGCTATACTTTGTTCGATCCGATCGACCGCAGCCGCCAACGGGTAACGAAAGCAGTCGCCCAAGGGTTGTCGCCAGAAACTCAAATGTTTTACCGACCCCTGCCGCTATTACTTCGCAACGCTGTGGAACTGTTTCGGTTCGGGACGAAGGGCTACGAAAAAGACATGATCGTTGCTTTTGGGCTGGGGATATTGGGAACGCTGCTGGGGATGGTGACGCCGCAAGCTACCTCGATTTTGGTCAATGATGCTATTCCTGACAGCGATCGTTTGTTACTGTGGCAGTTAGGGCTGGTATTGTTAGTTGCGGCGATCGGACGGGCTGTATTTAGCATGGCCCAAACAATTATGACGCTGCGGATCGAAAATGCTGCCAGCGGCACTCTCCAGCCGGCAGTTTGGGATCGATTGCTGAGATTAAAACCGGCGTTTTTTCGCAGCTATTCCTCTGGCGATTTGCTGACTCGTTTATTAGCAGTTAATCAAATTCGCGCCCAACTCAGCGGCGCGACGCAGCGCACACTTTTGAACGCGATATTTTCCCTGCTGAATTTGGGGCTGATGTTTATTTACAGCCTGCCGCTGGCTTTAGTCGGAATTGCTTTAACTCTTATTGCGGTTATAGTAACAGTCACATCGAGCTTACTCTTAATCCCAAAAGAGCGGAAAATGGAAACAGGAGAAGGCGACATTAATGGGCTGACAGTAGAACTGATTAACGGAGTATCAAAGCTGCGGGTAGCTGCAGCAGAAGGGCGAGCGTTTGCAGCTTGGGCGAAAAAGTATAGCCAGCAAATCAAGCTAAGAACAGGAATTAAACGAATTGACGACAGCGTTTCAGTATTTAACGAAGCGCTGCCATTAGTAAGTTCTATCCTGATGTTTTGGTTTGCAATTCAGTTCATGGAAAACCCTAAAACAGGAGGCGACGTACTGAACATGGGCACATTTCTCGCTTTTAATTCCGCCTTCGGAACCTTTCTTTCCGGCATCACAGACTTGAGCAATACCGTAACTGATATTTTAGGAATTGTACCGCTGTGGGAGCGAGCCAAACCGATCGTCCAGGGAATCCCGGAATCTGACCCGACAAAAGCCGATCCCGGTCGCTTGCAAGGTCAAATTACGATCGATCGCGCCACTTTCCGCTACCGTGAGGATGGCCCCCCAATTTTAGATGATGTCAGCATCAATATTCAACCGGGGGAATTTATCGCGATCGTCGGGCCGTCTGGTAGTGGCAAATCAACATTATTTCGGCTGTTATTGGGATTTGAAATAGCACAAAGCGGCACTGTTTATTACGACAATCAAGATTTAGCAGGCCTCGACTTTCAAGCTGTGCGGCGGCAGTTAGGAGTAGTGCTGCAAAACGGCAGAATTAATGCTGGTTCGATGTTTGACAATATTACCTGCGGGGCGATGGTAACGCACGAGGAAGCTTGGGAAGCCGCCAGAATGGCCGGTTTAGCCGCCGATATCGAACAAATGCCGATGGGAATGCACACGGTTGTCAGCGAGGGCGGCACGAATCTTTCGGGAGGACAGCGGCAGCGGTTATTAATTGCCCGCGCAGTGGTTGTCAAACCAAAGGTTATCCTGATGGATGAAGCTACGAGTGCTTTGGACAATCACACGCAGGCGATCGTTACTGAGAGTTTGGATAAGTTAAATGTGACGCGAGTTGTCATCGCCCACCGCCTGAGTACGATTCGCAATGCCGATCGCATTTATGTAATTGAAGCAGGCCGTTTAGTGGAAGTCGGTTCCTTTGAAGAATTGATCGAACAGGGAGGATTATTTGCGAGATTAGTTGAGCGACAGTTAGAGTAGAGATTAAACATAAAACCATTCTCAAGAACGGGCAAGATGCCCGTTCCACAAAGAGTAAATTTCTTGTGGAACGGGCATCTTGCCCGTTCATAAAAGCCTTATTAAAAATGGTGCAACATCTCATATCAATTCCGGTGTAACCCGAATGATATAGAGGAGACGGCAGTGCCGTGTCCCTACCGACAATAATATTGTAGGGACACGGCACTGCCGTCTCCTAATTTTGGCTACTAATAATTCCGATGCTACCGGATTTGATATCATTTACATCCGTTACATCCGTTACATAATCCGCTGCCGAACTGCTTATTCTTTGGTTAGCAAATCGGGCAACCACAACAAAATTAGCAATAGCAAACAGGCGATAACTAAGCCAACGCTAAATATTGTAGCGTTACCGCGATCGGGGGCTTGCTGCATGAGGTATACGGGCTGTATTGCATTCATGTTTTCTGTAGATAAGGGATGCTAGAATTCCTACAGACGACTGATGAGTGCGTAAGACATAGCTTTGTATGCGTTGAACCCTATGTCCTTTTTTAATTTAGCTTGGAATATGTCTAGTGGGCTTGGTGGTGGAGGCGGAGGGTAACCTCCATTGATAACTTCAAGATCGCGCTCATCCAGTTCACCATCAGCCAACTTGTTTGTGCGATTCTCAGAGTTAAAATGCAGGTCATGATTTTTAGTGTCAGACATTATTTTTATCCTCGCAAATGAAGTTTATTGTCGTTGGTAATGAATAGTCAAGCGCGGTTTGATAGGCGCTTGACTGGTTGTGATAGTACGGATGCCGCCTGTGCGCTTAGAGTTCCAAGTCGTTCAATTCTTCAGCGATAGGATTGGCTGGATATCGAGGTGGTTTACTTTCACAAAAGCCGGTTTACAGCTTTAAATATAGCATTCTCAATCCCCTTATCCATGTGTCTCAGACGTAAGTCCTAATTAAGACAAAGATTACCTACGGTGTAGGAGCAAACAAACCGATGGTACCTCCAACTTTAGCTCCTTTTCCCGCCCAATCAAGCACGCCACCGACGTCTCTTCCCGACCTGTAAGCGATTACACCTCCAACTACAGCACCTCCCACGGCGCCGACTAACGCCCCCCAAGGTCCTGCACCAGCAACAGTATCCAATTCACTGTCAGACAACTCGCCTGAAGTATCTGACTGACTCTGATGCTGGGCATTCATCGACTCCAGCCACTCTGAAACCTCTGTTGAGGAGAAATTGTAGCTCCTTTCTTGGCCCAGAGCTACCGCTGTATTCACTAAGCTTTCCCGATCCGTTACTGATTGAAACTGTAGCTGGAGTTCGGGATCTTGCGAGACTTCTTGAAAAAAATGATTGACGTTTTCAAATTCAAAAGACATGAGATTTGCTCCTGATTGAATTGTTTGTGTCTGCTAACTGTTTATAGTTTATTGAATTCCCCCGCCGAAGTAGCTAGCTAAAAGTTGAGTTTTGAACCTATAAAAAAGCTAGCTAAGAACTAGCTATAAAATCGGGTAACAACCTGAACTTTTGGGTAGGTATCGCCGATCGCATACAACGATAGACTGGTAACACTCCCCTGTGATGAGTCAAGCCTGCCTCCTATTGAGCGTTACCAAAGTGCGATCGGCAATTAAGAAAGCCCTAAGAGTATTACAAACAAAGGGCGATCGCACTCCAAGAGGCAATTGTGCGATCGCCCGAGAGTCAAGAAAGCTGCTGACATTATTTAACAAGCTGTAGTGAGAAGTGCTATGGGTATTGAGATACATTGCACTTTCCCGCAATCAACATTGCACCCCTCCGAAGATCAGATCTGTGGGTAGAACGAATGAATTTACCATCTGGGTTGCTTAAGATTAAAATATCGATTTAAGCAGATTGAGGCGATCGCGCGACGGCAGAAAGAGCGATCGGGCTAACTCTCTAAATCCAAACCCCAGAATCCTATGCTGTATTCTCCATTTCAGCGACTCAAATCGACCCACTCTAGGTTCACTCCTGTTTTCCTAGCTTCCATTTCCCTTTTCCTACTTACCACTGCTTTCCTATTAACTACTCCTGACTCTCTATTCCCAGCGATCGCTCAAACTACCGATGCTCGTAAAACCGAGGCCGATCGGCTGTTTCAGCAGGGCAACCAACAGTATCAGACTAGCCAATTTTCAGCCGCGCTGAATTCCTGGCAACAGGCACTGCAAATTTATCGCGCCATTAAATACCGTTACGGGGAGAGTTGGGCACTGGGCAATTTGGGAAGCGCTTATCACTCTCTGGGCAACTATGCCCAAGCGATTGAGTATGCACAGCAACAGTTAGCGATCGCCCGCGAAATTAAATACCGCGAAGGGGAAGGGGAAGCACTAGGCATTTTGGGAGATGCTTACAACTCTCTGGGCAACTATGACAAAACCATTGAGTATGTACAACAACAGTTAGCGATCGCCCGCGAAATTAAAGACCGCTACGGGGAAAATGAGGCACTAAGCAATTTGGGAGCCGTTTACCACTCTCTGGGCAACTATGCCAAAGCCATTGAGTATACAGAGCAGACTTTAGCGATCGCCCGCGAAATTAAGGATCGCCGAGAGGAGAGTAATGCACTGGGTAATTTGGGAGTCGCTTACCACTCTCTGGGCAACTATGCCAAAGCGGTTGAGTATTCAAAGCAACATTTAGCGATCGCCCGCGAAATTAAAAACCGCCGAGGGGAAGGTACAGCACTGGGCAATTTGGGAGCCGCTTACTTCTATCTGGGCGACTATGCCAAAGCCCTTAAATTTGGGGAGCAGAGTTTAGCGATCGCCCGTGAAATTAAAGACCGCCGAGGGGAGAGTAATCCACTGGGTAATTTGGGAGCCGCTTACCTCAGTCTGGGCAACTATGCCAAAGCGGTTGAGTATTCACAGCAACATTTAGCGATCGCCCGCGAAATTAAAAACCGCCTTGGGGAGGGTGTGGCACTAAGCAATTTGGGAGCCGCTTACCACTCTCTGGGCAACTATGCCAAAGCCATTGAGTATACACAGCAGACTTTAGCGATCGCCCGCGAAATTAAAGACCGCAAAGGGGAAGGTATAGCGCTGGGCAATTTGGGAGTTGCTTACCGCTCTCTGGGCAACAATGCCAAAGCGATTGAGTATTCACAGCAATATTTAGCCATCGCCCGCGAAATTAAAAACCGCCTTGGGGAGGGTAGGGCGCTCACCAACCTCGGAGTGGCGTTATTGAAAGCTGGCAACCCAACAGAAGCCGAGAAAATGCTCCTCAAAGGGATTCAAGTTTGGGAATTGATGCGTCAAATGCTCGGCTCCAACGACGCGCATAAAGTCTCCATCTTTGAAGGACAAGCTCGCACCTATCGGACTTTACAACAAGTTCGGGTAGCTCAGAATAAGCCGATCGCGGCTTTAGAAATTGCCGAACGGGGACGTGCTCGTGCCTTTGTCGATATACTGACACAGCGCTTATCAACTGGTGATGCCAATTCGGTCATCGCCACTGCTCCCAACCAAGAGCAAATTCGCCAAATCGCCAAAGCACAGAACGCGACTTGGGTGCAGTATTCCATCATCTACGATACTTTCGAGATCCAAGGCAAACAAGTAGGGAGGGAATCCGCGCTCTACATTTGGGTAATTTCACCGACAGGCGAAATTACCTTCCGTCAAGTTGACCTCCAACCCCTTTGGCAACAGCACAACCGCTCCCTAGCCAGCTTGATCGTTGGCAATCAAGAATTTCTTGCCGTCCGCCGTCGCAGCAGTCTTGGCTCCACCCAACCCCAACCGGACTTACCGACGCTGCATCAACTGCTGATTGATCCGATCGCCAATTTCCTACCCAAAGATCCCAATGCCCACGTCATTTTCATTCCCCAAGGTTCCTTGTTCCAAGTGCCCTTCCCCGCCCTGCAAGATAGCAACGGCACTTACTTAATCCAGAAACACACCATTCTCACCGCCCCCTCGATTCAAGTTCTGGCATTAACCCGACAACAACGACTGAAGCTAGCGAGTCAGCAATCAAACAGCGGAAAAGCTCTAGTATTGGGCAATCCCACCATGCCTAGTGTGTCTCTCTCTCCCGGAGAACCCAAACGGCAATTGTCTGCTCTACCTGGGGCCGAAGCCGAAGCCAGAGCGATCGCCCCTCTGCTCAACACCCAAGCCATCACAGGCGCTCAAGGTACAAAAGCTGCGATCGTCCAAAAAATGCCCCAAGCATCGATTATTCACTTGGCAACGCATGGATTGCTCGATGATGTGCGCGGATTGGGAAGTGCGATCGCCCTGGCTCCTTCTGGCATCGACAACGGCTTATTGACCGCAGAAGAGATTTTCGACATGAAACTGCAAGCAAACTTAGTTGTTTTGAGTGCTTGCAACACTGGAGAAGGCAGAATTACCGGGGATGGCGTGATTGGTTTATCGCGATCGCTCATTTCGGCAGGAGTTCCCAGTGTGATCGTCTCCTTGTGGATGGTTCCCGATGCGCCTACAGCCGAATTGATGCAGGCATTTTATCAAAATCTTCAGAAAAACACGAATAAAGCACAGGCACTTCGGCAAGCCATGTTGACCACAATGAAAGCGCATTCTAATCCGCGAAATTGGGCAGCGTTCACGTTGATTGGTGAGGCAGATTAAGCTTCTTAGGACTTACGAATAAATACCAAAGAAACCAGGTTTTTCACTCCTTATTAAATAAAGGCTCGAATGCAGTCTTTTCCTCCAACCCGGTTTCTGCGTCCAGGACTAAAGTTTGCAGTGAGGACGACCGTCCTCTTTCATAAAATTAACAGGGAAAAAACATGATTCAACAATCAAATATGATTCGCGTTTTAATTGCCGACGATCATGCGATCCTGCGACAGGGTTTAGCCGCCTTGCTGGAACAAGAACCAGATCTAACAGTTGTTGCAAAAGCTAGCAACGGACAGGAAGCATTAACAATGTTCCGTCAATATCAGCCAGACGTGACACTAATGGATGTGCGAATGCCACAAATGGATGGAGTCGCGGCTATTACCGCCCTTTGTACTGAATTTGAAGCTGCCCGCATCGTCGTGTTCACTGCTTATGATGGTGATGAAGATATTTATCGCGGGCTGCGGGCTGGTGCCAAAAGTTATCTGCTCAAAGATACCGAACCTGACGAACTTTTTTTGGCAATTCGCACGGTTGTTAGCGGTAAAAAGTACATTCCCAGCGCCGTTGGTGCTAAACTAGCAGCTCGCATAGACAATGCTCAATTGAGCGATCGAGAATTGGAGGTAATTCGCCAGATCGTAACTGGTAAATGCAACCACGAAATCAGCCAATTTTTGCACATCAGCGAAAGTACCGTCAAGTTTCACATCAACAATATTTTGGGCAAATTGGGAGTTAGCGATCGCACGCAGGCCGCGATTTCCGCCTTAAAACGGGGGATTGTCAGCCTGTAGTTTAATGATCGGTATTTTTTATACTGAGAAATATGACTATTATGAGGGCAAATTATGATAAATAAGACCTTAAGTTTTAGGTAACAACTTTTTAGTAAGGCTAAGCTGGAGATCCATGGTACAATATCTCAGTTGCATCCGTTACATCCCGTACATTGCTCGTTGGCGAAATGGTTATTCTTTTGTTAGCCAATCAGGCAACCACAACAAAATTAGCAATAGCAAGCAGAGGATAACTAAGCCTACGCTAAATATTGTAGTTTTACCGTGATCGGGGGCTGGCTGCATGAGGTATACGGGCTGTATTGCATTCATATTTTCTGTAGATTGGGATTGCTATAGTTGTCATTTTTCCACGGAAAAGCAATCGCATACTCTGCGATTGCTTTGCAAATTTTAGCCTCATCGATCGCGTGGCAGTTGGCAATTATAAGTCACTCAGTTCCGATTGCCAAATGCGCGCGACGCTGCTTCTATTAAGTCCAAAGATACCAGCCCAATATTGGGACCTTTTGAATTGGTTGTGATAACGCGCATCCCGGCAGTCAGAGCTCGATCTGCCATATCGGAACGGCCGCCCGCGATCGCATCTAACTCTAAGTCGTTCAAGTCTTGATTAGTTGAGTCTGTCGGTGCCGCTGCTGCAATTGCCGGCGGTACTTCTTGAAAAGATTGATTGTTGCTTTCCATCAGATGTTTTCTCCTTGGATGTTTAAACTCAGCAGAAGCGCGATCGCTTCTAGTTACAAGCAGCTCATTTGCCGAAATGGGACTGCAAGTGGTTAATCAGTCGCATGGATATGCGGGGTTTCAGATAGTCCGGCACTGGGCCTTCGATTGTGAGAGTACGCATACCACCTGCGATCGCTTCGAGATCCAAGTCGTTCAATTCTCGATCGGTTGAGTTATCAGATTCGGATGCTGTGATTGCAGACGATTCGGACGGTACTTCTTGGGAAAATTTATTGTTGCTTTCCATTGATGTTTTCTCCTTGCACAATTAGTGAAATTTGTTTCCAAAAGCGATTGAACCCACTCCTAGGAAAGTTGCCTGCTCTCCAACTTTTTTACCCGCAAATGCGTCATAATTTCTCGGAGAGAAGCGGGGGATATTATGCCAATCTTGAAACATAAAACCCAAACCGCCTGCGATCGCATCTAATTCCGTATCATTCAATTCTTCACCGACAGGATTTGCTGGCGACTGTTGCGGCTGCACCGCAGTATCTTGCTCAACTTCTTGGGAAAACTGATTAATGCTGTCCATCTGATTTCTCCTTTTAATTTCGGTATTGGATTCAGAAAAGATTGCCTACAGTCCAGGAGTGAAGGCACCCGCGATCGCCCCAGCAACAGCTCCTTTTCCTGCTTCCTTAATAGGGTCTTCTCCTGCGAAAAGACCGGCGAAAAATCCACCTATTGCACCTAGTAATCCTCCTAGAAGAGGTCCAGCGCCAGCAACAGCTTCCAATTCACTGTCAGACAACTCGCCTGAAGTATCTGACTGACTCTGATATTGAGCCTCGATCGAATCCAGCCACTGTGAAACTTCTGTTGGCGAGAAACTGTAGCTTTTTTCTTTGCCAAGTTCCACCGTTTTATTCACTAAGGTTTCCCGATCCGCGATCGATCGAAACTGTAGCTGGAGTTCGGGATCTTGCGAGACTTCTTGAAAAAAATGATTGATGCTTCCCACTTCAAAAGACATGAGATTTGCTCCTGATTTAATTGTTAAGGAAGTTACTCCTTAATTAATTTTTTACAGCTAGGCTCTGGCTGGCCTATGCGTAAATTTAGTTTAGAAAATTTCCTGGCTAAAGTAGCTAGCTCAAAGTTGAGTTTTGAAGCTATAAAAACAACTTAGTTTGAACTAACCTTTAGTTGAGGAGATTACCTGAACTTTTGGCTAGGTATCGAATATCCCACACAACTATATACTGGTAACACTTTCTTGCAATGACTAAAGCCTGCATCCCATTCCTGAGTTTCTCCAAGCGATCGCCCCCACGCCCCAACCCCCCAACACAAACCACTCATACCGCCCATTAAATGCTAAAACAAGTTTAAACTCACACGGAGCCTTCCCTAATGACCCACTTCGGCATCTTCTGTCCAGCAGCCAACGGCCACCTCAACCCGATGACAACATTAGGCAACGAACTGCTTCGCCGAGGCCATCAAGTTACTGTATTTAACTTCCTTGATGCTAAAGCCACAACCTTAGCAAGCGGCTTAGAATTCCAGCCATTAGCTGAAGATGAATTTCCCGCAGGCTCAATGCCAGAACGCTTGGCCCAACTGGGGAAACTCAGCGAACTGACAGCCTTTCGATATACTATTAAACTATTGACCCAAGTTTCAGATATTCTCCTTTCACAAGCTCCAGCAACTATCAAAAAGGCTGGTGTAGAAGCTTTGCTCGTAGACCAAGTTTCACCAAAAGGAGGAACGATGGCGGATTTTCTCAACCTTCCTTTTATCACGGTTTGCAGTGCGTTAACCCTAAATCAAGACCCCAAAATTCCTCCCTTTTGTACACCTTGGCAATACAGTCCAACTTGGATAGCGAGTTGGCGCAATCAACTTAGCTATCAGTTACTCAGTTTGCTTGCAAGACCGATTCGAGAGGTCATTGCTGAGTATCGCGAAGAGTGGAAATTACCTCTGCACTCCCACCCGAATGATGCTTACTCGAAACTTGCTCAACTCAGCCAGCAGCCTCCTGAATTCGACTTTCCCAGGCAAAATTTACCCCCGCATTTCCATTTCACCGGCCCCTATCACAACCCAGCGACGCGCAAACCAGTGCCTTTTCCTTTTGAACAATTAACTGGGCAACCGTTGATTTATGCTTCGATGGGAACTGTGCAAAATCGCTTGCTGGATGTTTTTAAAATAATCGCCTCTGCGTGTGAAGGATTAGATGCCCAATTGGTAATATCTCTCGGCGGAAGTGCGACTCCCGAATCCTTGCCGTTATTGCCGGGAAATCCGATCGTTGTTGGCTATGCACCGCAATTAGAATTGCTGCAAAAAGCGACTCTGACGATTACTCATGCCGGGATGAATACAACGTTGGAATCCTTAAGCAATGGAGTCCCAATGGTGGCAATTCCTGTGACAAATGACCAGCCGGGAGTGGCAGCGCGGATTGCTTGGACGGGTGTTGGTGAAGTGGTTTTATTGAAGGAATTGAGCGTTCCTAAACTGCGATCGGCAATTGAGAAAGTCCTAACCCAAGAGTCGTATAAACAAAGGGCGCTCGAGATGCAAGAGGCGATCGGGCGATCGGGCGGAGTCAAGCGCGCCGCTGACATTATCGAACAGGTTGTGTTGACTGGGAAACCTGTCTTGGCTTCTAAAATCTAAAATCTAAGATTTGGAGTCAAATCTAAAATCTAAAATCTAAAATCTAAAATCGACTGATGGCTCACGCACCTCTGGTGTGAGGAGCAAATTTATGCTATGTTCGACTGCAAAGTTGACAGCGGTATGAATATGCTGACTCTTCCCGGCGTTGAAGTCACAGAGCTCATCTACGAAAGCGCAAACTCCCTGGTTTACCGAGCATTCCGACAACCCGACAGTCTCCCCGTCCTCCTCAAAATCCTCAAAGAAAATTATCCCACACCCCAAGAACTTGCCCGCTATCGCACAGAGTATAAAATTACACAATCTCTGAACCTGAGCGGCTGTATAAAAGCCTATGATTTGCAGCCATATCAAAACACCCTGGTGATGTTTGTGGAGGATTTTGGCGGCGAATCCTTGAAAATTTGGATGCAGCAGCAAAAATTTAGTATTGAAGAATTTCTCAGAATTGCGATCGCCACTACAGAAAGTTTACAACAAATTCACAACGCCCAGATCATTCACAAAGACATTAACCCTTCAAATATTGTCTTCAATCCAGCTAACGGCGAACTCAAAATTATCGATTTTGGCATTTCCACGCCGTTAACGCGCGAGAATTACACCATCAAAAATCCCAACATTTTAGAGGGAACTCTTGCTTATATGTCGCCGGAACAAACCGGCAGAATGAACCGAAGTTTAGATTACCGCACGGATTTTTATTCCCTGGGCGCTACCTTTTACGAACTGTTGACATACCAACTGCCTTTTGACACTAACGATGTGCTGGAATTAGTACACAGTCATCTCGCTAAACAGCCGTTATCTCCATCTCAGGTGAATCCCGAAATTCCGCAAATTGTTTCCGATATTGTGATGAAGTTGATGGGGAAAAATGCTGAGGAGCGGTATCAAAGTGCGATCGGAATAAAAGCCGATTTAGAAGAATGTTTAAATCAATTGCACAGCCATAACCATCTATCAGTTTTTACTCTAGGGAGTCAAGATATTTCTAACCGTTTTCAAATTCCACAAAAACTTTATGGCAGAGAGCGAGAAATTGATAGCTTACTGACAGCTTTTGAACGAGTCAGCGGACAAGGGCAAGATGCCACTCCCACAAGTTCAATAATGCTGATTTCGGGATATTCTGGTATCGGCAAATCAGCTTTGGTGCAAGAATTATACAAACCGATCACTCAACAGGGCGGTTATTTTATCTCCGGCAAATTTGACCAATATCAGCGCAATATTCCCTACAGCGCAATTGTCAATGCTTTTCAGGATTTAGCCAAACAACTGTTAACAGAAAGCGAAGCAAATCTCAAAGAATGGCGGGAAAAACTATTAGCAGCAGTGGGAATTAACGGTAAAGTCCTGATTGACGTAATTCCTGAAATTGAATTAATTATCGGCAAGCAACCTGCGCCGCCAGAATTGGGTGCGGCAGAAGTGGAAAACCGCTTTAATTTTGTGTTTCAAAACTTCATTAAAGTTTTTACCAAACCGGAACATCCTCTGACAATATTTATCGATGATTTGCAGTGGGCTGACGGCGCATCTGTGAAACTGATGCAACTGCTGATGAATGCTTCGCCAGCGGGACTGTTTTTAATTGGGGCTTATCGGGATAACGAAATTTCTGCGGCTCATCCGTTAATGCTAACAATTGAAGAGATTGTCAAAAATGGGGCAAAAGTCGATCGCATTTTCCTGTCACCTTTGGATCTATCCTCTGTTACTCAACTGATTTCTGATGCCCTGAATTGCCCAGAAGCAAGAGTCAACTGCCTTGCCGAATTAGTGTTTTTCAAAACGGGCGGAAATCCTTTCTTTATGAATGAATTTCTCAAATCCCTTTATACAGAAGGACTGTTACAATTTGACTTTACCCCCCTCCTCCCCCCTTACCAAGGGGGGACAAAAGACTTAATTCCCCCTTACCAAGGGGAGAGACAGGGGGGTTGGCAGTGGGATTTAGAGGAAATTAAAGCGAGGGGATTCACTGATAACGTTGTCGAATTGATGGCTGGCAAAATTCAACAACTGCCCGATAATACGCAGGAAACTTTAAAGGTGGCAGCCTGCATTGGCAATCAATTCGATCTGAAAACGCTAGCGTCAATTCGCAAAAAAAATCTGAGAGAAACGGCCGATGATTTGTACGAAGCAGTTGCGAGAAATTTAGTTTTCTTGCTGGGGAATATGGGAGATGTTGAATTAGACATTGCAGGTAAATCAGCCAGTAACCAATCCGTAGAATACAAGTTTGTTCATGACAGAATTCAGCAAGCTGCTTATTCCCTGATTGATGAACAGGATAAGCCGATAGTCCACAAACAAATAGGACAACTGCTGCTGCAAAATACTCCGCTCGACAAGCGAGACGAAAAAATATTTGATATTGTTAACCAATTAAATTTCGGCTTAGAGTTGATTGTTCATCAGCAAGAAAAAGACACACTGGCGGAATTAAACCTGATAGCAGGTCAAAAGGCTAAAGCATCAACTGCTTATCAGCCAGCTTTTAACTATCTGCAAACAGGGATAAACTTGTTGGCAGAAAACGCTTGGGTGATGCAATATAACCTAAGTTTGCAACTCCATCAGGAAGCCACAGAGGCAGCTTATTTTTTTGGGGATTTCGAGCGAATGGAAAGTTTAGCTGCCCTTGTCCTGGAAAATACTAAAATCGCAGTCGATGGAGCCAAAGTTTACGCTCTTAAAATTCAAGCAGCGCTGTCTAAAAGCAACTTTCAAGAAGGCATAAAAATCGGTTTGTATTTTCTACGCTTATTGGGGATAAACTTACCAGACAACCCAGACAGGAGGGATGTTGAAAAAGGATTTGAAAAAACAAAATCTCTTTTGGCTGGCAGGAAAATAGAGGAATTGCTTGACTTGCCCGAGATGACACAACCTGAACCTCTGGCAGCTTTATTGATTTTATCAAGACTAATGGGGACTACCTATATAGCTAATCCCAACTTAATGATATTAATGGTTTTAACTAATGTCAATTTATCGGTCGAATATGGAAATTCTATTTTGTCGGCTTTTGCTTATGCGACATACGGCGTTGTATTGTGTGGGATTGTTGTAGATATTGAGTTGGGTTATCACTTTTCCCAATTGGCATTAAAGTTAGTAGAACGCTTTAATGCCCAGGAAGTCAAGGCTAAAGTTTTAGATGCTATTGCCCATCACATTCTTCCTTGGAAAAAGCATTTAAAAGAAACTAGAGCTATGTTATTAGAAGCTTATCAGAGGGCGGTTGAAACGGGAGATGTAGAATTTATTGGCCATGTTTTATTCGAGCGACCTTTTAATTCTTATGCAATGGGATTTGAACTTGGGAAACTAGAGCAGGAAATCGTAAATAACAGTGAAATTATTAGAAAGTTTAGACTAACAAGTTGCTTAAATTATCTTTCTATGTATTTAGAGGTGGTTCGCAATTTACAAGCTAAGTCAAACAATACTATTCAGTTGATAGGAGATGCTTACAATGAAGAGGAATCGCGGGATGTATATCTATTAAATAATGACAAACACGGGTTGTTTTTGCTTTTTTTAAACAAAATGATTTTAGGTTTTTTATTTGAAGATAATTATGTATCGCTCGATAATGCAGACCTGGCACAACAGTATATAAGTGGCGAAACAGGAATAGTTGCTGTTCCGATATTTCACTTTTATGATTCTCTAGTTTATTTAAAATTAGCGAGCTATCGAATACCAATTGAGGATAAAAATAATTGGATCGAGCGAGTGACTCTCAACCAAGAAAAAATGCGTAACTGGGCGCATCACGCTCCCATGAATTACTTACATAAATTTTATCTAGTTGAAGCTGAAAAAGCGCGAGTTTTGGGGCAAGTTGTGGAAGCGATCAACTATTACGATATCGCAATTTCCCTGGCCAAAGAAAACGAGTACATCCACGAAGCCGCCCTCGCTTACGAACTCGCAGGCAAGTTCTATTTATCTAGGGGGAAAGAATTAACAGGCAAAGCTTATATGCAGGAAGCTCGTTACTGCTATCAACTCTGGGGTGCCGTGGCTAAAGTTAAAGATTTAGAAACGCGATATCCGCAATTATTTACGCTCGATCTACCTACAAAGAAAAACATTTCAACCACTACATCAACTACGGGCAGCCCTTCTACTTCTTCCTTGGATATCGCTACAGTCATGAAAGCTTCCGAGGCCATTTCTGGCGAAATTGTACAGGAAAAATTACTCTCCAGATTGATGAAAATTTTGATTGAAAATGTCGGGGCTCAAAAAGGATATTTAATTTTAGAAAGCCAGGAAAAATTGCTGATTGAAGCTGAAGGTGTAATGAATGATGAACGGATAACAGTGTTGCAATCGGAACCAGTAGAAAACTGCCAGGAACTTTCCGAAACAATTATCAATTATGTCGCCCGAACCAAAGAAAATTTAGTTTTAAATGATGCCACTCGTGAAGGTAACTTTACGAATGACCCTTACATCAAAGCACGTCATCCCAAGTCTATTTTGTGTGCTGCTTTGATGAATCAAGGTCAACTGGCTGCTATTGTTTATCTCGAAAATAACCTTACCGCACAAGCTTTTACTCCCGATCGCCTGGAAGTTTTGCAATTGCTATCGGGACAAGCCGCGATCGCACTTACCAATGCTAAACTTTATGCAGAAGTAAAAGAACGCGAAAACCGGCTGACTCAATTTATCAATGCTATGCCCATCGGGGTAGCCGTGCATGACACCACCGGACAAATTACCTACGCAAATCAGACAGCACGTCAACTAAGTGCCATTCCCACAATACCCGAAGCAAATACTGAGAAATTAGCAGAAGCTTGTCAACTTTATCTCGCGGGAACTAACGAGTTATATCCCACCGCACAAATGCCAATCGTGCGTTCTTTGGCGGGTGAAACGGTCAAAGTAGATGATATCGAGTTCCGCCGACCTGATAAGATTGTTTCCTTGGAAGTTTCCAGCACACCAATTGTGGATGAAACGGGTAAAATTAATTATGCGATCGCCACATTTCAAGACATCACCGATCGCAAACAAGCCGAAAAAGTTTTAGCTGATTACAACCGCACTTTAGAACAGCAAGTGAGCGATCGCACTCTCGAACTCCAGCGAGAAATCATCGAGCGACAACGAGCCGAAGACGCAGCACAAGAAGCCAACCGAGCAAAAAGTACATTCCTCGCAAATATGAGCCACGAATTGCGGACTCCCCTCAATGCAATTCTCGGTTTTTCTCAATTAATGAATCGCGGTTCTAACTTATTGCAGGAGCAGCAAGAGCATCTGAGTATTATCACCCGCAGCGGAGAACATTTGCTCGAACTGATTAACCAAGTATTAGATTTGTCCAAAATAGAAGCGGGACGCACGACTCTCAACCAGACAAATTTTGACCTCCACCGCCTGCTGCACGACATCGAAAATATGTTCCAAATTCCGGCACAAAATAAGGGATTGCAGTTATTAGTAGAGCGGATGCCAGATGTTCTCCAATATGTGTGAACTGATGAAATAAAATTGCGCCAAATCTTGATTAATCTGCTTTCTAACGCGATTAATTTTACCTCCAAAGGCGGCATTTATGTGAAAATAAAAAATCACGAGCTTGCTCATAAAATCTACTTTGAGGTGGAAGACACGGGAGCGGGAATTGATGTTAGTGAATTAGACAAGCTCTTTCAAGCTTTTGTTCAAACTAAAACAGGGGAAGAATCGCAACAAGGAACAGGATTAGGTTTAACGATCGCACGTTCTTTTGTAAACTTAATGGGGGGTGAAATGACAGTCAGTTCTCGTGCGGGAGGCGGTACTATATTCAAATTTGACATTAAAGTTAATTCAGTGGAAAATGCCGATCGCCAACGGGAACAGCCAACCAGACGAGTTATTGCGATCGCACCCAATCAACCCCGCTATCGAATTCTCGTTGCAGACGACGCTTTTGACAACCGCCAACTGCTAGTTAAACTGCTTTCCGCGATCGGTTTTGAAGTTTACGAAGCCAAAAATGGGAGAGAAGCAATAGAAAAGTGGGAGCGGTATTCGCCGCACTTAATCTTTATGGATATGCGGATGCCGGTGATGGATGGGTATGAAGCAACCAAACAAATTAAAGCCAAAGCATCATCAAGCTCCCCCCTTGTTAACGGCGGTATCGAAAGTCAAGCAACAGCAATTATTGCCATAACAGCAAGTAGTTTTGATGAAGAGAAAGCCATTGTTCTTTCTACCGGGTGCGATGATTTTATTCGCAAACCATTTAGAGAAGCAAACATATTTGATGCTCTACACAAACATATGGGGGTGCAATTCGTTTTTGAAGAACTAAATGCTGCGCCCAGTTTCACAGAAAATGAAGTAAATGTATTGACAAAAACCGCTTTTTCTGAACTACCTACTGAGTTAGTAGCAAATCTCCAGCAAGCCATTAGCAACCTCGATTTGGAACAGATGGAAACAGTCATCAGTCAAATTCGCGAAATCAATCAGCCCTTAGCTAGGGCGAGCGCAGCTTGCATTAAAAATTTTCAGTACGAACAGTTGCTAAATTTAATACACACATTAAGGGATGAGAGATGAACAAAAACCTCAGTTTTACCCGCGAAGAAAGTATTTTAGTTATTGATGATTGTCCTGAGAACTTAAAACTTTTAAGCGGGATACTATCGGCCGCTGGATATAAAGTTCACCTAGCTCCCAGTGGGAAATTAGCTCTAAACTTTATCAATGCCAACTTACCCGACTTAATTTTACTGGATATTATGATGCCTCACATGGATGGCTATGAAGTCTGTAAGCAGCTCAAAGCTACTCCGAAAACTCAAGATATCCCAATAATTTTTATCAGCGCTTTGCAAGAAGTTTTCGATAAGGTAAAAGCATTTTCTCTGGGCGAAATAGACTACATTACAAAACCTTTTAAACAACAAGAAGTTTTAGTTCGCGTCGAAAATCAATTGCGTCTGAAAAGGATGGCTAAACAACTCATAGACCAAAATATTCTCGAATAACGCAACCGCATGGCGCGGGAAATTCACGACACTTTAGCGCAAACTTTTGCAGGCATAATCATACATTTGGGCGCCGCAGAACGGGTAATAGCAGCAAATCCAGAACAAGCACAAGGACACATGAAAACAGTCTGCGAATTGGCTCGCTCTGGACTTGCTGAAGCACGGCGCTCCGTAGAATCTTTGCGCCCGCAAGTGTTAGAAGATGGCGACTTGTATAGCGCTCTAAAACAAATTGCTCAACAAATGTCATCAGATACTGATAATCGTACTATTGTTGAAGTGGTTGGCACGGCATATTCCCTACCATTAGAGGTAGAAAATAATCTGTTGCGGATCGGGCAGGAAGCATTAACAAATACTTTCAAATATGCCAAAGCTACGGCGATCAAAATTGAGTTGGTTTACGAAACATCCAAGTTTATTTTGCGGGTGAAAGACAACGGACAGGGATTTGATACGGAAAGTATCTGTTTTAGGAATGGCTTTGGTTTATTGGGAATGAGAGAACGCGCCGATCGCATTAACGCGCAGCTAACTGTAAACAGCCGCCCCGGAAACGGCACAGAAGTTATAGTTTCAGTTAATCGCTAGTAAAGTAAGGTGCACATTTCGCACCCTACATAGTAAGTTTGTAGTGAGATATTCAGTTTTTTTTGATAAAATTAACAGGGTAAACATGATTAATCAATCAAATATTATTCGCGTTTTAATTGCCGACGATCATTATATTGTGCGGCAAGGTTTAGTGGCGCTGCTGAATCAAGAATCAGATGTTAATGTTGTGGCGCAAGCAAGCAACGGCGAAGAGGCTGTGACCATGTTCCGCGAATATCAGCCCGATGTAACGCTTATGGATTGGCGGATGCCGGTGATGGATGGAGTCGCCGCCATTGCTGCGATTTGTGCGGAGTTTCCCAGCGCGCGGATTGTCGTGCTGACGACTTATGACGGCGATGAAAACATCTATCGCGGATTGCAAGCTGGTGCAAAGGGCTATCTGCTTAAGGATGCGGAACCAGAGGAGCTTTTAGCAGCAATTCGGGCGGTTTTTGAGGGTAAAAAGTACATTCCGCTGGCAGTGGGTGTTAAGTTAGCCGATCGCCTGAGTGGCCCTGAATTGAGCGATCGCGAATTAGAAGTCATCCGCCTGATCGTCGCTGGTAAAAGCAACAGCGAGATTAGTGAAGTTTTGCACATCAGCGAAAGCACCGTCAAGTTTCACATCAACAATATTTTGGGCAAATTGGGAGTTAGCGATCGCACGCAGGCCGCGATTTCCGCATTAAAACGGGGGATTGTCAGCCTGTAGTTTAATTATCTGTATTTTTACTAATAAATAGGACTATTATGACGACAAATAATGATAAATAAGACCTTAAGTTTTATCTAAAAACTTTTTAGTAAGGCTAAGCTGGAGCTCATAGGACAAATTAGCCCAGATCAAAAAAATGCTTTATTAATTTTTGTCCAAGTCTCAAGTCAAAGTCCGGGTTTTAAAACATTTAGCAGCCACTGTTTCGGCGTCTTTAGCTCTTAGTGCAACAACCAGTTTGAAACCCTCGCCGGTATTAGCCACTAGCAATATCCCCCCCGCAAATCAAACCTCGACTCAGTTAGTCGCAAAACCTGATTCTAGCTTGCAGTTAGGGCAGTTGCGGAGCACTGTTCCCGTGCAGACAATGCAGCTCGATCCGGGCGGATTTATCCCGATCGCGATCGGCGGTATGATCATTATTCTGGTGCTGCCACTATTTTTGGGCGGATTGGTGGTAATTGGCGATCGCGAAGTTGGCATTGTCAGTAAAAAGTTTAGCTTCGGCGGCAAGTCTTTACCGCCCGGAGATTTAATTGCCTTAAACGGAGAAGCTGGATATCAAGCTGATACTTTCCCCCCGGTTGGCACTGGGGTTATTGGCCTTTGCAGTACAACGTTCGCAAAGAGTCTCTGACTGTAGTTCCCCAAGGTGAAATTGGTTTAATTATTGCAGCAGGTGGTCAGTCAATTCCCCCACAGCGCATCCTCGGCCAAATCACAGACTGTGACAACTTTCAAGATGCTCGCCAATTCCTCAAAGGCGGCGGCGAAAAAGGTAGACAACGCGGCATCTTGACTGGCGGTAGCTATCGAATTAATACAGCATTATTTACAGTAATTACAGCGGCTAATGCTGCCAAACACGGGATGACAGCCGAACAATTAAAGCTGTACAGAATTGCCCCAGATAAAGTGGGAATTGTCACAACTTTTGACGGCGTTCCAATTCAAGATGGCGAAATTGCCGGCCCGATTATCCCGAATCACGACAACTTCCAAAACGCGCAAAAATTTATCGCCGCCGGCGGGCGGCGCGGTTTACAGGAACAGGTTTTGCTTTCCGGTTCGTGGAACTTAAATCCTTGGTTTGTCGGGGTTGACCAAGTGGCGATGACCGAAATCCCGATCGGCTATGTCGGCGCGGTTATTTCCTATGTCGGAAAAACCTCGGAAGATGTGAGCGGTGCTGCTTTCACTCACGGAAATTTAGTAAATGTGGGCAATAAAGGGGTGTGGGTGACTCCTCTTTATCCGGGCAAACATCCTCTGAATACTCCCATTTTGAAAGTAGAGTTAGTGCCGACTACTAATATAGTATTGAATTGGTCGGGTAAAACAGAAAGGCACAGTTACGATTCTAAACTTTCGTCTTTAACCGTGCGTTCTCAAGACGGTTTTGCCTTTGATTTAGAAGTAGCTCAGATTATTCACGTCGGCGCTTTGGATGCTCCAAAAGTGATTTCCCGCGTCGGTTCGATGCAGAATTTAGTAGACCACGTTTTGCAGCCGACTATTGGGAATTATTTCCGCAATTCTGCTCAAGCTTATTCTGTATTAGATTTTCTATCGGCAAGAAGTGGCAGGCAAGCGGAAGCCGCCGAGTATATCAAAGCAGCTTTGCGTACCTACGACGTGCCGGCAATTGATACTTTAATCGGGGATATTTTGCCGCCGGGAGAGTTGATGCAAACTCAAACCGATCGCAAAATTGCTGAGGAACAGTGCAAGACTTATGAGGTGCAGCAATTAGCACAAACTCAGCGGCAACAATTGGTGCGGGAAACTGCTTTGGCTGAGATTCAGCAAGAGATGGTGAAATCTGAGCAAGGTGTTAAGATTTCTGAGTTGAAAGCCAATTCTCAGGTCAAACAAGCTCAAGGCGAAGCTGAGTCGATTCGGGTGAAAGGAAATGCTCAAGCTGAAGCTTATCGCGCGGGTGTTGTGGCTTTGGGTGGTTCAGGTTATACGGCTTTGCAGTTAATGCAAATTATAGGCGATCGCAACGTGCGAGTTGTGCCGGATGTTGCGGTAACAGGCAACGGTAGCGGCGGCGGTTTAGTTGATGGTTTGCTGGGAATGATGATGTGGAATCAAACGAGCAAAAATGGAGAAAATGGCGGGGAGTTACCTGTAGTTAACCTACAGAAATCGGAACCGGCCGCCAAGTTACTGGTAGCCAAGGTGCATTCAGCAAAGCCGCCGGCATCTGGCGCTAATTGCCCTGTTGCTAATTCTGAGACGGATAGTGATTCGCGATTTGATAAATTGCCATTTGACCCTGGCTCTTTTAGTTAGGCTGTGCAGTTTGGAGCGAGAACTTCCGTCCTCTGTTATTGAAAGGGGGTATTACCCGTTTGTAGTTGGGCGCAATACCTAGCCAAAAGTTCAGGTAACCTCCTCAACCCAAGGTCAGCTAATGCTGACCTTTTTTTATAGGTAAAAACTCAACTTTTAACCAGCTATTTTTGCGAATAAGTGTTATAAGCTTAAAACTTAATTGACATTGCAATTTCAAAAGGCTAGCCTAGCTTCAATTGGAGTTTAGCTACTTAGCAGTGAGAGTAAGTTATGCAATTTTCAACGGTGAATTTAGATACATTTTCTCAAGCGAGTCTCCTGGGATTCGCTGCCTTAACAGCCTATATTCTCACACTGCTTCCCACAAATTTGATAATTGTTTTCCCTCTCACAAGAAAAACTGGCTTTCCCCAGTGGCTGCTGAAATATCGCCGCCTCATAGGTCTCCTCTCTTTCTTTTTAGCGGTATTTCACGGATTCATCTTTTTCAAACAAAGAAATTTTGATATCTTTGATATCCAAACTTATTTTGTTTACTTCCAGGGAGTAGCAACATTCATTATTTTTACTCTTTTGGCTATCACCTCTAACGATTGGAGCGTGAAAAGACTTAAGAAAAATTGGAAAAAATTGCAGCGTCTCACTTACCTTGCTATGTTTTTAGTAACCTGGCATATCTGGGATAAAATGGCCGATCACTGGACATATTTAACCCCTGTTGGAATTGCAGCTATAACCGCCATAATAGTTTTATTCCTCTGCCGCACCTGGATTCAGCGCCAATCTAGACCACAAAAACATAAGCCAACCGCCGACAAAGTAACAGTGCTAAATAAAAGTGTTGGATAGCATTTCTCAAAGTGAGAATCCAGCCGACACCTCCGCGATAATTTTGTGGAATTGAAATCTGGAAATTTATTTTACCTAAACTGAGTTTTGGAGGTCATGTTTATGATATCAAAAGCAGTTAAATGGAAAACCTTAGCCTTGACCTTAACAGCAGTTGTAACTGCGGCGGGCATCGGCTTGTATCGGTATTTTGCGGAATTGGAAACAACTGTATCGCAGTTTAAATCAGGGCTGTTTACTCAATATTCTAGCAGTTTTAAAGATAATTCTGGGTGGATTTATGCGATCGCACTCACTCCAGACGGCAAAACTTTAGCCAGCGGCTGTTATGGCGGCATTATCAACATCTGGAACTTGCAAACCGGCAAATTACTTTACACCTTAAAAGCACATACCGATGCAATTGAATCCCTCGCCATTAGTCCTGACGGCAATCTTCTGGCTAGCGGGAGTTGGGATAACCGGATTAAATTGTGGAATCTCAAAACTGGCATACTCATCAATACCTTGAAAGGTCATGCGGATGATGTCAAGGCAATAAGTATCAGTCCTGATGGAAGGTTACTCGCTTCTGGCAGTACCGACAAAACTGTAAAATTGTGGAATTTTTCCGATGGCAAACTACTCCGCACACTTCCAGATACAGACTGGATTCAATCTGTCGCTTTTAGCCCGAACAGTAAAATTTTAGCAACCGGCAGCGAGGATGGAACTATCAAGATTTGGTGGCTTGATGATGGCGGCAATTACACCCTGACTGGGCATTCCGGGCCGGCGAACTCAGTTGCATTCAGTCCTGACGGCAAAACTTTAGCGAGTGGCAGTGCGGATAAAACTGTTAAGCTGTGGCAGTTTACAAATGGCAAAGTTCTGCATACATTAACAGGGCATTCCGGCCCGGTGCAGTCAGTTGCTTTTAGCCAGGATGGACAGGGTTTAGCTAGTGGCAGCTACGACAAAAGTATCAAGCTGTGGAACTTGAAAACAGGCGAACTGATGACAAATTTTGCGGAGCATTCTAAGCCAGTTTGGTCAGTTGCTTTTAGCTCTCAAGATAGTGTTTTAGCCAGCGGTAGCGGAGATGAAACTATTAAGCTTTGGCCTGTATCTGTCCCGATTGCGACTCAGGTTAACTCTCCAGCACCAGAGGTAGAGGCAGCACCTTCTGAAATTATCTCCCCCGGTGAAATTGCACAGTTGAACCGGAAAGTTTACGACCAAATTGACAAGAGTTGGCGCTCGACTCCTACCTTCAGCACTTCATTAGTTTATCGGGTTGCCGTGGATGAAGAAGGGGGAATTATAGATTGTCAGCCTCTGAACCAAGCAGCGGGTAATTTTCTTCAAGAAGTTCCTCTTTCTTCCTTTTGTAAGGCTGGTAAAAATCAGCATTTTTCTCAATATAAGGTAGTGTTCAAACCCTCTGGGGTGATTGAGGTTAGTCCGTGGGATGGGTGGAGGTAATAATATTAATTATGAAAAGCTATGCAACAGAAATTTTTCATAGCATTACCCAAATTTTTATTAAAACCAGGCCGCCCCAAACGCTCGCTTGAATTTCAAGCAGTTTTTTGAACTGGATGCAGCGGAAAGAAAACAGCTGGTGAGACGCAGAAAAACTCTGCAAGTTTTTGTATGTGTTCGGTTGTAAGTTGGCGCTTTTCACGGAGGATATCAGAGACAATAGACTCGGTTTTAAAAATAGGAACTAGGTCTTTTTGTCTGAGTTCAAATTCTTCTATTAAAGCCTTTAACAGTTCTACTCCGTAAATGTCAGGTATGGGTTCTAAAGTTTGCTCGTACTCATAAACAAGGGTTCCCAGTACGTTGAGGTAGTCGCGTTCGTCGGGAGTTAGTTCGCCTTTATCCAACAAAGAGTCGATCGCTTCTTGAGTTGCCATTAACTCCTCCTCAGCAGTTATGGGTCGCGGCGGAAATGTTTTGAGTAGTTCGATATAAGCGCTAGAGTTTTTCATGTGACTATGCAATATTAAGAAAGTAGAACATTATCTATTATTGATACCACGGGTCTTTTTTCCATCGCTCTTCATCATATTCTTCATGGGTAAGTACAGCTCGAATAAAAACCTTTTTAGGTCGATATTCATAATCTATGAAGGTAATCAGTCTGTAGTTATTACCTCTGATGTTAAAGACAGTAAAGTTGCCAACTCTATCGGCTGAGGAAAAAACTGCTTTCACTTCAGCTAAATTTGACCACTCTGCTGTAGTTGCTAGTTTGTACCAAGAGCGCAGACTTGTTTCGGCATCAGGATACTTTTCCCAGAATTTCCTGAGTGCTGATTGAGAGATAACGTGCGTACAGTTCCTCGATAACAAACAAATTTACGCATCGATTGGACTTTCGCTAAAATCATTTGAATTTCATATTAGCAAATTGCGAAGTATTTTGTCTACTCCGATTTGCAGTACAATCGATCGATATTGCATCTGAGGAATCTCCCCATGTCAGAACCGTTTTCTACTGAGATTAGCGATCGCATCTGCACTCACATGAACGAAGACCACGCTAGTGCTGTCGTGCTATATGCTCAAGCATTTGGCGACCAACCGCAGGCAACAGAAGCTCAAATGCTCGCTATTGATGCCAACGGCATGGATTTAACCGCTAAAGTCAACGACGAAACAGTGCCCGTCAGAGTAAATTTCGATCGCACTTTAAAAGACGCCGAAGATGCTCACCACACTCTCATTGAAATGGTGAAACAAGCTCGAAAAGTTGCTAAGTAGTCAACTGCCTACTAGGCTGTTATAATTTTAACGTTTGCAGTACGGAATTTAGTCCGCTTAAATAGTTGTTAAGGACTAACATCCTTACTACAAACCTTTAGTTGGGTGAAATCATTTTAAAGACTAAAATCCTGACTGCGAACAAAATATTTAATAAAGTTGAATTTACCTCTAAAATATCCCCTAAAATGACAGAAAATTACCCCAACTCCCAAGCATTAGATGTCGTCAATGGCAGTAAAAACAACCATTTCGAGGCACTGGTAAAGCGACTAGATTTGATGATTCGCGCCCGCTATTCGCTGCTGTACATTGTCGGCGCGGAGGAGGAACCGGTCGAAGCCGTAATTGCCCAAGTAGCGCTGCAAGTAACTCCCGCGCGCCGGGTGTTGTTCTGGGATCTCGTGCGGGGCTGGGAGGATAACGGTTCTGGGAAAGGTTCGGTAATGGCGGCGCTCGATCGCGTCAGCAAAACTGCTGTTGAAGAATATACCATATTTGTACTGCGGGATTTGCACCCTATTTTGAAATATCCATACAGCGAAAAAAGCGCGGCGGTAGTGCGAGAATTGCGGAACTTAACGCGGGAATTGAAGCGCAGCAAAAAAACTATAGTTCTTACTTCTCACACGCTGGAATTGCCGGAGGAATTGAAAGAAGAAGTCACAGTAATTGATTTTCCTTTGCCCAACGTGCAAGAAATCGACAGTTTAATTTCCCACGTTGTGGAAAAGCCGCAACAGTTGCAAGTTAGCGGTTTAGCAAGGGAACAGTTGGTTAAAGCTTGTCAAGGTTTGAGCCGGGCTCGAATCGGGCGGGTTTTGGCTAAAGCTTTGGCCGCCAAACAGCAAATTAACGAGTCCGATATTGACGGAGTTTTGGAGGAAAAACAGCAAGCAATTCGCCAAACTGGAATTTTGGAGTTTTTTAACTCCAGAGAATCCCTAAAAAGTGTGGGCGGATTGGAGAATTTGAAACAGTGGGTAAAAATGCGGCAAGATGCTTTTACTGACGAAGCGCGTCGCTACGGCATACCGAATCCGAAAGGAGTTTTGTTAGTAGGAATTCAAGGAACGGGCAAATCTTTATCTGCGAAAACAATAGCCTCAGAATGGCGTTTGCCACTGTTGCGATTGGATACTGGGAGATTGTTTGGCGGCGTGGTCGGGGAGAGCGAAAGTCGGGTCAGGCAAATGATACAATTAGCAGAGGCGATCGCACCTTGCGTTTTGTGGATCGATGAAATAGATAAAGCCTTCGGCAACATTATCAGCGGCAGCGACGGCGATTCGGGAACTTCGCGCCGGGTATTCGGCAGTTTGATTACTTGGATGCAGGAAAAAACCAGTCCGGTGTTTATTGTCGCAACTGCAAATAACGTCAGGATTTTGCCTGCAGAGTTGCTCAGAAAAGGCAGGTTTGATGAAATTTTCTTTTTAAATTTGCCCTCAGAATCGGAACGGCAAGATATTTTTAAAGTGCATTTGCAGCGTTTGCGGCCAACTAGATTGCGCGAGTTTGATTTGGCGGTTTTGGCCAAACGCGCTGAGAATTTTAGCGGTGCAGAAATCGAGCAAGTCGTAATAGATGGGTTATATCGGGCTTTTGGCACTTTTGTCAACGGACAGCGGCGGGATTTGATGACGGAGGATATTTTGAGGTCGATCGAGGATACAGTACCTTTAGCTGCGATCGCGCGATCGCAAATTGAAGATTTGAAGCGTTGGGCGGCGGAAGCGGGTGCGAGAACAGCTTCTAACGATACTCACTTAATTGATGAATTGAAACGCTACAGCCAGCGGCGAAGGGATGCGATCGACAATTAACCCCACTTGTAGGGTGCGTCAGTTCATGTCTAATTAATTCTCGGAAAAATTACATCTGACGCACCTTCCTAATCGCCGGGTGCGTCAGTTCATGGGTGATTAATTATCCCAAATATCTCCCGTTATGACGCACCATACTACTACGAACCTAATTTAAAAACATCAGCAAGAATAGCATTTTCTTCCACCATTCTCCCCGCATCCGGCGAATCGTAAACCACTAACAGCGAATTCTCCTCCCCCAAATATGGAAACAGGCTCAATCCCTCAGCATTGTCCGTACCAACCTTAAAAGGCAAGTCAAACAATACCTCCAAATCTCCCCCATCTTGTTCAGTAATACTGTCGCCCGATCGCCCTAAAATTTCCTTCAACCGAAAAACCCTCGTCGCCCCCGATAAAGTCATCGTCGGCCCGGCTAAAACAATCAAATCTTCCCCGTTCCAGCACAATTCTCGCACCCCCAAACCGTTCAAATCAACAAAATGTTTGTTGTACAATTTCCCTCCTTCCCCAATTTCCTTAAGCCTTAAAACTCCCGGTTCTGCCTCTTCAACTTCTATTTCTAAAATTATCGCCCAACCCCGCAGCACCGGCCCCCGCAAACCGAGCAAAATGCGATCACCCCGCACCGCCAACCCTTCAATATCAAAGCCATTTTCTTTACTCGGAATCGGCACAGATAAATACAAGCCGAGGTGGCTGTCATCTTTGAGCGCGTCTGTCAGCAAATTGCCTGTTTCTGTCCGCTGAAGACATCCCGCTTTCTGTTCGCTTTCGGGATTGTTTGAAGGGGAAATTGACTCGCACAAAATCCCGTCTTTCATAGGAATACGCGCCAGCAAATAGCGGTTGACCTCAGTCTCGATTTGTGCTAATCTTTCAATGTCTTTGTCTGCGTCTTTACCTTTAGTTTTCTTGCGTTTTGTGCTGTGAGAACCGACCAACCAAAGATAATCGCTGTTGAAATCCATTCCTTCGATATCGATTTCGGATTTTCCAGGTAGATCGATAAAATCTGCGATCGCAAATCTTTGATGTTCTCCAAAAATATGAGGCGCGACAGGCGACAAACGCTCGAGCGAAGTCGTTTCATCGGAACCCACCCACAAATTGCCATCGGGAGTTAAAGCAACAGCGGATAAGTCTGTAATAATATCAGCGGCTTCGCTGTTGAATTGCAGCAGCAGCCGACCGAGCAAAAAGGATTCTGGCATAATTCTTAGCACTAAAACTATTCTTAAGGTAAGTCATTATAGCTAAAGTGGGTTGAAACTGAGCTCTTGCTACAGGTGTAATAGTCCGCCGGCAATTAATTCTCCGTCTCAAAGCTTGCATTCGGTTAAAACCGGCTGAAAATTAAAACAGAAAACTAAAACAGATATCCTCCTCAAGCCTGATAGCGAGGACTTCCGGTTTGAGATAAGGATTTTTAACCCCTAGCGGGCCAAACCGCAGTCGGCGTTGATTATTCCGCAAACCGAACCTCCACAGACGGATAACACCCTAATTGAAGCATTAACATCGCCGTTACGTTTCGTTACGATAAGGAGACAGAGAGAAAAACCTCTCATTCGTAAAATTAGAGGTAGCCATTATGAACGGTACATTTCGCGTCGGCAACCTGTTTGGGATTCCCTTCTTTGTCAACGCATCTTGGTTTTTAGTTCTGGGTTTAGTAACCTGGCAGTACGGCGGCGCATTAGCTGCCCTGTTTCCCACATTGGGCCCTGTAGCGCCCTGGATGCTGGGATTATTCACAGCGTTACTGTTATTTGCTTCCGTCTTAGCCCACGAATTAGGACACAGTTGGGTAGCCATCAAACAGGGAATTGGCGTGAAATCGATTTCGCTATTTCTGTTTGGCGGACTGGCTAATTTAGAAAGAGAATCCAAAACCCCAGCCGAAGCATTTTGGGTAGCCATTGCAGGCCCGTTGGTCAGCTTATTGTTATCCGGTTTGTTAACAGCGATCGGCATCGGTGCTGGTCTCACAGGCCCCGCAGCGGCCATCGTCGGACTTTTAGCTTCCATCAACTTAGTTCTAGCCTTATTTAACTTAATTCCCGGTTTGCCCCTGGACGGCGGCAACATCCTCAAAGCGATCGTCTGGAAAATTACTGGCAACCCTTACAAAGGTGTAATTTTTGCTAGCCGCGTCGGTCAAATAATTGGTTGGATTGCCATTGCTACAGGCATATTCGGCAATATTTGGAATCTAGTAATCGGTTGGTTCTTACTGCAAAATGCCGGTCAATCTGCCCAATATGCCACAGTCCAAAATCAACTGGCAGGCCTGACAGCCGCAGATGCTGTGACCGCCGAAAGTCCGATCGTCTCCCAAGAGTTGTCCCTCAGAGAATTTGCCAACAATTACGTGATCGGTAGCACTCAAACCTGGCGCAGGTTCCTGGCAACAGATGATGCCGGACAATTGGTAGGGGCGATCGACCTTGACGACCTCAAAACCATTCCTACTGGACACTGGCCCGAAGTTTTAGTGAAAGAACTCCTGAAGCCGATCGAGTTTTCCACCACCGTCAAACCAGAATTATCCCTCCTCGAAGTCGTCACCCTCCTAGAACAACTCAAAGTACAAGAACTACCCGTCATTCGCGAAAATGGTGTCCTTGTCGGACTTGTAGAAAAAGCTGAAATTGCCCGCTTGTTGCAAAGACGAGCCGAAGCGAACCCTGCTTAATATCCTCAGATACTTGACAAATAACACCAGTTTCCCCCAAAAAACGCAACTGTAGCGCCGTGCTTCAAACTCTGGTAGTTCTCAGTCATTCCCCATTCTTCAGTCGAAAATCGTATAATAGTTAACCCCCTCGATTTCCCCTTACCAAAAGGGCGATCGGGGGGGTTAACTGTAGCTGGAGAAAAGCCAAGTGAAACACTAAATTATTAGCTGCAAATCAAGCATGATAATTATAATTATCATAATGTATTGAGCATCTGAGCGAGGACGTTACGCCATCTCACGACTATGGTCGCAGCAGCGCCACCAAACCAAGTAAAATTGTAGTCTGGTATTTCTGTTAATTTCCCCCAAGCAATCGGATTTGGGAACTGCGATCGCCCTCAGCCACTTCAAACCGTAAACATCAGAAAACGCCAGCACTTCCACAAAATATTCCTCCCAGTCTCGGCTAAATTTCAGTTGTTGTCGCTGCTTAATGTCGCCAAAGCCCCCGAAGTGTTCGTATAAATATTTAGCTGCGGTGCGAATGACAGGAGTTGGGCTGTCTCAAACATTCAGCCACTGCCGTTGCTGCTTTCCCGGCATCTTTCTAAAGGGTGATTCTTGACTCGCACTGGCCACCAGCAAGCCCGATCGTTCGATCGCGAAAATTTGTTTCGTTTTGCTAAGCTTGATGCGATCGAGATATTGCTGAAGACCCAAGAGCGAAAAGTCTACTGCACTAACTCCGAGCACTTTACCATTTCGATCGCGAATCGGTTGGCTGGCAGCAATAAAAACAGTCCCAGGAGCAAAACCAGGATAAATACTCGTCCAAATCGCTTTGTTGGTTCGCTGCGACAGCTTCTTTGTACCAGGGGCGGAGGGCGGCATCGTAGGTTGCCGGTTCTGCCTTTAATTTAGCGGTGCGAGTGCCTAGGCTGTCTGTAGCTTAGTATATGTTGTGAGAGTTGGTAGACTTGTTAGCTGCGACAATTGGCAAGCTGTTGTCGATGTGGTTGCGTCAACTGCCGAGATATTCTCCTGATTTTCCTGTACCGAAGGATATCCACTGAATGCTTTGAAAAGATCGCATTTGCTACCAAAGGAACTTTTCTCCCCGAGGCTGGGGCCTTTCTAACTGTAAGTTTAATTCAGCACGGTCGATCGCTTCGGCGTTAAGTTGATTTACTCAGTGGGTATTTTCAACAACAGTAGTTAGCTTTTCTTCAACTCTCTTACCCGTCTTTGCGATCAATTTCTGGGCGAACTCTTCCACTACTCTTTCTCCGTTGCGAAAGCACACATACCCGACAATCCCGACTGCCACGACGATTTGCAGCACAAAAGAAGCCACTAGAAGGCGACGCAGGAGGATTTTTGTTTGGTGTTGAGAAGTTTTGTTCGCGAATCCCGGCAACGGCATAGGCTGGTGACTAATTGCTCCCTAACGCTTTAACTGTTCCAGCCTGTAATTTCACTTACGGGCGATCGAGGCTGTTTGCTTGTCCTCAAAACACCTCCCACACAGACACATACAATTTTATATTTTAGATTTTAGATTTTAGGTTAAATAAGTTGGAATGAATGATCAAGCTCGTGCTTTCGAGCTTCGCTACAGTTGCATTCTTTTTTTCAACGGGTATGACGCACTGTTAGCTGAGAATACCTCCGCCATTTTCTTGCTGTGGTGGGTTTCCTACCTCAACCAAACCTAATGCTTCCTGGAAACCTCTTCGGTTCATCCGTTACATCGGTTCAATCACGTACATAATCGGCTGCCAAACATCCATCCGTTACATCTGTTAAATCTGCTACACCATCCATTGCCGAAGGGAGCATCTCATATTTGTAAAAACACTTCTTCTGGCTCCTTCTTTCTTCCTTCTGACTCTTTCCTCCTGGCTCCTGGCTCCTAACTCCAATTTTGGGCTTAGCTGCTTTCATTGAGATGCTCCCTTGCCGAACTTCTATTTAACAGCTACGCGGAAAATCCCCCGCTTGTCCAAACGGATATAGCGAGGGGCGAGAATAGGTATCCTCGCAAAATATAAAGTGGTGGCAGTGGCTTTTGTCGAGCCATTGCCATCTATAGAAGCCATACTGTTTTAGGCTCACAGAAAGATTTCAGAGCCAACTCTCTGCTTGCAGTCAATGCTTGAAGTCAAACCAACCAGTTCAAGCAAGAAGTCAAAGCAAGTCGTAAAGGCCTAAGATACTTCTTCTTCTTCTCGATCAATTTGGCGCAGGTGAATGTGCTTGCGTCCCAGAGAGATTTCAAATTCATCTCCCGGCTGGAGTTCCATTTGTTTGGTGTAGGCAGCGCCAATCAGTAAGTTGCCGTTAGATTGAACGCTAATCCGATAGCTGGCAGAGCGTCCGCCGCGTCCATTGCCGTTTTGCTTCCCGTCTAGCTGAATGCCTTCTGCATCAATCAGCGCATTCAGGAATTTCATCATGTTGACCCGTTCTACGCCGTTCTTGGTAACGGTGTAGTAGCCACAGGCTCTAGCTTTTTCTTCCTTGGTAAGGTTCTCTAGGTCTTTGACCTTTTTGATCAGATCTTCGCCTTCAAGGGGTTCGATATTTTTCTTTTTAGCCATTTACTGAGTCCTGAAATATTCAACTGGTGTACGGATTTTTTCTCGGTTGGTTTTTGGTTTGACCAAGAAACTTTAGCTTTATAGCTGGTCGTAAAACCATATTACACCGATCGGCTCAATTGTTAACCACTATTATCTAAATATTTTTAACAACCTGCAGTCTTTCTTGAGGAGTAGCTGCAACCGGTGCGAGCAATCTCTAAACTCGGTAGCATAAGCTATCAGCTATCAGCTAGCTGAATATTTGCCCCGCTCTTAAAATCCCATGAAGTTAACCACACGCGGACACTACAGTGTCAAAGCATTACTGGATCTAAGTTTGCAACCTCGCTTTGGCCCGACATCGGTGAAATCGATAGCGAAGCGACAGGAGTTACCGGCTCCGTATCTAGAAAAATTGCTGATTGAAATGCGACGAGCCGGTTTAGTCCAATCTGTTCGGGGTTCTCAAGGAGGATATCAATTAGCCCGCCAGCCAGCTCAAATCTCTTTAGGACAAATCTTAGAGGCTGTAGGTGAAACTATTGAACCTTTACCTCGACATTTTCCCGACTCGACGCAAGCAGAGGACTGGGTAACATTCAGTTTGTGGAACCGATTGCACAAAAAACTTGCCGAAGCGCTGTACACTATTTCCCTCGAAGACTTATACTATGATGTCCGCAGTTGGCAAGCGGCTCTTGGGGAAGAAACTAGCTTTATCATTTAAATGGTAAGTTCATTCATTCGATCGGCAGCAATCACACATGGACGCAACACTTGTTACCTACTTTGGCGGCTGTCACTGCGGAGCTGTCCGCTTCCGTGTCGCCGTTGACAAACACGAAGCATCTGATTGCAACTGCTCTATCTGTAAAAAGAAAGGATTTTTGCACCTCATTGTGCCGCCGGAACGTTTTACCTTGCTCAGTGGCGAAGATGTTTTGACCACCTATACATTTAATACAGGAACTGCTCAACATACTTTCTGCCGAATTTGCGGCATTCACTCGTTCTATCGCCCCCGATCGCATCCCGATCAATTCGATGTCAACGTCCGCTGTCTTGACTCAGATGCCATCGAACACTTTCAGATCCTACCCTTTGACGGTGTTAATTGGGAGCAGAATGTACACTTGCTTCGCGACTAAAGTAATCTCAGCAGTTATAGCAACCACGCCTGATGATGAGGTTTTGAATTGCTCAAACCCTTGCCTTTATTGCTTCTTCCTTCTTCCTTCTACTATAAAATCGCCCCTCAAAAAATCCAAGTCCGCAAGGGTAGCAGGAGTTAAAATCTGCTCTCTGCGGCGAGAGATCCTGCTGTGACAATCAAGGAAGATGGTTCGGGCCCCCCTATTCATCCGTGGAGCGAGAAAAAAGCTCCTCGCTCCCCATCGCAAGTCCCCGGATTGATCGGTGGGGTCGCTTTCTTCAATTCTTTAATCTAAAATCTAAAATCTAAAATCTAAAATCGATTGACGGACTATCAAGTTTGACACAATATATAATGATGCCGGATGAATTTCCTGTTTTGATTTTAGCTGCGGTGTTGGATTATTCGATCGGCGATCCTTGGGGTTGGCCACATCCCGTGCAGGCGATGGGTTGGGCGATCGACCGCTATACTCGACTTGTCTTTAATATATGGAATAATTCCGCAGGCAAAATGCCTGAAGCAGCGGATCGTCCCGCTGGCGAGCAGCACAAACTGCTGCTACGATGTGCTGGTACAATACTAGCGATCGGGCTGATTCTAGGCACTTATACTGTCAGTTGGTCGATCGTCCAAGCTGCTAGTTGGGTGCATCCTCTTTTAGGTATTGCCCTACAGACCATTTTGCTGGCAAGTTGTTTTGCAGGTCGCAGTTTGAGGGCGGCTGCGGAGGATGTGCTAGCACCTTTAAATGTTGGAGATTTAGTCAAGGCGCGAGAACGGTTGAGCCTTTACGTCGGCCGGGATACCGAAAACTTATCCGAGCCAGAAATTCTGCGAGCATTGTTAGAAACTGTAACAGAGAATGCAGTCGATGGTGTGACAGCACCGCTATTTTATGCCTTACTTGGGTTCGGTCTGCCGCATCTATTATTAAGTGTTACCGATTCGCCGATCGATCCTAACTCGATGTGGGCGAGTGCTATAGTCCCCTTGGCGATCGCTTACAAAGCAGCCAGCACATTAGACTCTACGATCGGCTACAAAGAACCGCCATACACAGATTTAGGATGGTTTAGCGCCAAACTAGAAGACGTGCTGACGTGGATTCCTTGCCGGCTAACAGTGATTACTTTAGCCGTTATATCTGGCAAACCGATTTACATTTGGCAGATTTGTCAGAGAGATGCTGTTAAAGATGCCAGTCCCAATTCCGGTTGGAGCGAGTGCGTTTACGCCGCCATCTTGGGAGTGCAACTAGGAGGTACCAATTCCTATCGCGGAGTTCTCAAACACAAACCCCTGTTAGGCGAGCCGGTTTACCCTATCACAGCGCAGCTAATTTGCCAAGCATTGCAATTAACTCGGTATTGCTTTCTGATTTGGTTGGGACTATCATTGCTTTTTTATACCTTATTAGGTTTGAGCCACTAACTGATGACCTCAGCCGAACAGTCCAGGAGGCATAAATAACGTATTTCTGTCATTGTTCGCCCTCAGCCAAGCAATCGCAGCATCTGCTTTTCATCGGTTCGAGGTAAGTCCTGCAGCAGACAGAGATCGGCCACCGACAAAAGCAAAAAAAAGTTTTGACCTTTGTTCAAACCCCCAAATTCATCTGTAAAGTAAATCTAAAATCTAAAATCTAAAATCTAAAATTGTTCTATCCGCCAACAGCCAACAATTAGCTCGCAGCAAACAATGACTAAAATTATCCAAATTTTATCCCCTAATGAAGTGAGGCGCACTCTCACCCGCGTCGCTTCCCAGATTGTCGAAAAATCAGGGAACCCCTCGGAGTTAGTGCTGTTGGGCATTCATAGTAGAGGAGTGCCTTTAGCTCAAATTTTGGCCGATCAAATTGAAGTCCTCGAACAAGTCAAAGTACCCGTGGGCGCTTTGGATATTACCTTTTACCGAGATGACTTGGATCGAGTTGCAATGCGGACACCGGCTAAAACAGAAATTCCTTTCGATTTGACGGGCAAAACTGTGGTTTTGGTAGATGACGTTATATATAAAGGCAGAACGAGTCGAGCGGCTTTGAATGCGGTAAATGATTACGGCCGGCCGGAGAAAATTTGGTTGGCGGTATTAGTCGATCGTGGCCACCGAGAAGTACCGATTCAGCCAGATTTTACGGGTAAAAAGTTGCCGACTGCAAAGGAAGAACAAGTTAAGGTTTACGTTCAAGAACTCGACGGGCGCGACGGAGTGGAGTTAATTAAGGGTTGATATCCTTGACCTTGGCATCGGAATAATAATTTTTGGAGTGCAGTACGATCGTCCCCGCGTAGCGCCCCCCATCTCAGGAGCGAGCGGATATAATGTGGAATTGATTAAGCCTTGATATCGTTGACCTTGGCATCAGAATAATAATTTTCCGACTGCAGTGCGAGCTTAACAGATCGCGATCGACCATATTTCTAGTTTACGATCGCACTTGCGACCTCACAAACCAGGTTTATTCGGATATTTTTCATTACTTGGCGCAAATTTTTCGTAGAAACCGGGTTTCTAGCCCCCATCCGTCCAGGACTGGTATCTGGGAAGAAACCTGGTTTTTAGCCAGAGCGCGGAGCGTCATGATTAATTTTAAATCGGCAGTGCAGGAGTTGAACCTGCCTGGGGCGAATTATGAGTTCGCTGCCTAAACCGCTCGGCCAACTGCCGTTAAATCGATTTCTTCGACCTAACTCAAAATGAATTATAACATAATTTCTCAGTCCGTGCTAGAACTAGAGAACAAAAATCAAAATCTTTAGATCTGCTGAGTCCCGATCGCCTGTTAGCCAATGTGCTGGAGCCGATCGACCGGACAAAGCAGTTTCTACGACTCGGCATAAACTTATAGGCAATGGCAGTGAATTCGACAGTAGTGCTGACTCTAATTCTGCTCGCTCTAATGTTTGGAGCAGGCGTGACGAGTTCTGTTTGGGGATTTACTATAGGCCGCGAAGCCTTGCAAGGAACGACTCAACCCGATGTTCGTCCCAGCAACAATGCGGGCAGCGGCAAGCCGGGAACGACGGCTAGCAAAGACCAAGTGAGCATTTTGAAAGAAAAAGACATTCTCACAACCGTCAAAGCACGGGTAGAAGGTCGCGATCCAGAAAAAACGGCCGGGGCAAATACTAAAACAGACAAGGCAAGCTCTAAACCAGCCGCAGCAAAAAAACCGGCTGCCCAAAATGCCAGCGCCAAGTTTCCCCTGAACAGTCGCGACGGGGGAATAACCCTGGAGGTAAGCGCGGCCAGTCAGCGCAACAATTCCATGCTGCTAGACGTGAGCATGAAAAATGAAGGCTCCCAAGCTGTGAGGTTTCTCTACAGTTTCTTGAACGTCACTGACGATCGTGGCCGGGCCCTGAGCGCGACTGCCGAGGATTTGCCGGCGGAATTGCCCCCCAACGGGCAGGTGTATTACGGTACGGTAAGTATTCCCACAGCTTTGCTGGAAAATGCTAAGGAAGTTTCGTTGACGCTGACAGATTATCCAGGTCAAAAACTTCAGTTGCAAATATCTGGCATTCCAGTGGCGAAGTAAAATAAAAGAAGACCAAACCTGGAGACGGCTTCTCAGGTTTGATCGAGAAAGTTTTTTTAGGGAGCATTGTGTCACTTTTAGGGGCGAGAGTGCAGGAGATATCTGATTTACCCGCGATGAGTTTGACAGAGGTGCTGTCGCGGTTGCTGTCAGTGCTGTTGCTGATTGCGATTAATGCTTTTTTTGTGGCGGCTGAGTTTTCGATGGTGACGGTACGCCGATCGCGCATCAATCAGTTAGTGGATGCTGGCGACGTTGCAGCTTTAACTGTGCAATCTTTGCAGCAAAGTATTGAGCGATTGCTATCGACAATGCAGTTGGGAATCACTCTTTCTAGTTTAGCTCTCGGCTGGATTGGGGAAAGTACGATCGCCGTGCTAGTGAGAATGTCGATCGGCTATTTGCCGCTGCCAATTTACATCAAGTCGGCGATCGCCCATTCTTTTAGCATATCAATAGTAACTTTTTTGTTGCTAGCTTACCTGCAAATCGTACTGGGCGAACTCTTTCCCAAATCTGTAGCGTTGCTGTATTCCGAACAGCTAGCCAGAACTTTAGGGCCTCCGAGTTTATTGATTGCCCGTTTGTTCAATCCCTTTGTGTCGTTTCTCAATCAATCTACTCGATCGCTTTTGCGGTTTGCGGGCATCGAATACGATCTAAGGCACCGGCCGGTTACTCCGGAAGAACTGCAATTAATTATAGCTACTTCCAGCGAATCCAGTGGCTTGGAAGCAGAAAAGCGAGAATTGCTCAACAACGTGTTTGAATTTGGCGAAGTTTGGGTAGAAGAAGTAATGGTGCCGAGGCCTAGCATTGTCGCACTTCCCAAGACGGCAACCTTTCAAACTTTGCTCGACGAAATGGCGATTTCTAACCATTCCCTCTATCCCGTGACGGGAGATTCTTTAGACGACATTATCGGCATTATTGGCTTCAAACAACTTGCGAAACCCCTAGCTGAAGGTTTGCTATCTCCCGACACGCCAATTGTAACTTGGATGGGTTCCGTGAGGTTTGTGCCGGAGATGATGCTGCTGGGGGAACTGCTGCCTTTGATGCAGAGTTCGTCGGAAGAAATTGCGATCGTAGTTGATGAATTTGGCGGCATTTCCGGGTTAGTAACGCTGAGGGATTTGATTGCGGAAATTATCGGCCGCAGCTACGAGTCACCCGACAGCAAAGAAATTGCTTTGCAAGTATTGGACGATCGCACTTATTTAGTTCAAGCGCAGTTAAATTTAGATGATGTGAATCAAATATTGAATTTGGATTTGCCAGTAACTGACGAATATCAGACAATCGGAGGTTTTCTGAGCTATCAGTTGCAAAGAATGCCGGCTGTGGGGGAAGTTTGGTGCGGCGAAAATGTGGAACTTACTGTTGTTTCTGTGTCCGGGCCGCGGTTGGATCAACTTCAAATTCACTTGTTGGAAGGGGCTGCGGACGATCGAGCTTTGAGTGCAGTTGCAGCAGCGGATGAGGAAGTTGTGGGAAAAGGGCGAAAGAATAGCGGGTTGAGAAGTGTGGCGAAATTTTCGAGTTGAGAATATTTTAGCTAATGCCTACATAATCTACTCGCTCGAAGTCGCTGCGTACTAAATCATCTAACGTCGGGCCTTTGGGGCGCAAATTAACGCTATCGCCAACCTTCACATTTTCGTAATGTGCGTTGGTAATAGCGAAATTAGTATCCCCAAACGGCTGTATTTCCTCAAGCAAGAAGTCAAGGAAATATCTGCGAACTGTTTAAGTCGATTATTCTCGATTTTGTTAGATTTGGGAATCGTTAGTTTTGTTCTCCGTCGAAGGCAAAAAACAAGAACTGTATAAATTCATCGCTACACCCACAACACCACCATATAAGCGTTTGCCGCCTCTTATTGCTGCTACCTCTGCTGACCGATACAGAGTGGAATAATCTACACCATGTTCCGGATAGAAAGCTACCCCACAAGATACTGTCAAGGGAAAATAAACTTCTACATAACTGTTATCGCTCATACTAAAAAATCGTCGCAATGGAGGAAGATGAGAAAACTCCTGATTAACTGCTTTACAAATTCGCATTGCTAGTAAGACAACTCCTGCCATCTTCAAGTTAGTTAGAATAATAATAAATTCCTCTACCCCAGCTCTAAAGACATCAATACCATCCGGTAAATTTTGACAAATCAACTTAGCAATCTGTTTCAGTTTTTCATCACCTTCAGCATGACCGAACCGATCGTTGAAATATATAAGTCCATCTACATCTATCCAGATCATCCCAAATTCAGTTTGCTCGCCAACACATTGAGCAAAGCGAGCTTGCATCAATCTGGTATTACCCAATCCAGTAAAGCTATCAAAATCCGAATAATTCATATATAAATTCTCCTTTTTAAATCAAACAATTCATATACCAAGTCTCAATTAATTCTAGCTGGATGCGCTGCGATGCTTAGAAACCGGATTTTTTACGGTTGCGGCTGGCGAAGCGAAGAGACTCGAAAAAACCCGGTTTCTGGGCAGTGGTGCGTCAGTCATATTTAAGCATAAGACACCGGATCTTTTAATCCCAATTCCTCAAAAGCAGCCAACCGCAGCCGACAAGAATCGCAAACGCCGCAGGCATTTTCGCCGCCTGCGTAGCAAGACCAAGTTTGCTCCCAAGGTACTCCTAATTTGTTGCCTAATTGAATAATTTCTGTTTTTTTAAGTTCGATCAAAGGTGTTACAATCTTAAGAGAATTTCCTTCCCTTCCCTGCTTGGTTCCCAACCGAAATACTTCCTGCATTGCTTGGATGTAATCGAGGCGACAGTCGGGATATCCCGAATAATCTAAAGCGTTGACACCGATATAAATACGATCGGCTTCTAGAGTTTCTGCGTAGGCGAGGGCAAAACTGAGAAAGATTGTATTTCTAGCTGGAACGTAGGTAATTGGGATGTTTTGAGACATTTCTGCAAGATTGCGATCGATCGGCAATTCCATCTCATTATCAGTCAAAGCCGAACCGCCCCAAAGAGTCAAGTCAAAGTTTACTATCTGATGTGCCTTAACACCTGCCGCAAGTGCGATCGCCCGCGCTGATTCCAACTCCCGCCGATGTCTTTGCTTGTAGTCAAAGGAAATAGCGTAACACTCGCAGCCGTCGGCTTTGGCTTGATACAAAACCGTTGAGGAATCCAGCCCTCCCGACAATAAAATAACTGCTTTCACTTAAAATCACCTCCATTAAATTAGCCTTTACATTTATATCAAATCTTTGGTCAAGGGACAAGATAGGAATGCTAACTGCTTTTTGAAACCTACATATTACACGATTGTCAATAACGAATTCTCCGGCCGGTTCCACAAAACTCAATTAACTGGTTCCTAGGCAGAGCCTGGGAACCATATCTAGAGGCTCTGCCTCGCATTGCGATCGAGAAAATTGGAGGCAGAGCCTCCGAATCTACGTTACCAGGAAGAGCCTAGTAACGAGTAGAAAGAAAATTCATCTTTTCTGAAACAGGCCGGAGAGCCTGTTCTTGAGATCGGTGCAGGATGTCAGATTTAAATGGCTAATAAATCATCGAGTTCGCGGTAATCGGGCAAAGTTGTATCAATTTTAATGCCCTGTCGCAAAACTGTGCGATCGCCCTGCGCTCTCGATAACAATTCGCTGAAATTCCGCGCTTTAAACAAAATCAAATCTGCTGGTAAACCAACTCCTATTCGTCCCAAATTCGGCAATCCCATTAAATCTGCTGGAGTCTGTGTCACTGCGCGCGGCCAATCCTCCCAAGGCATATCTAAATGAGCGATGCGGACTGCCATATTAAAGACTTCCAAAACATCATGGTCGCCAAATCCGTAAAACGGATCGCGACAATTGTCGCTAGCAACTGCAACGGGAATTCCGGCTGCTTTGAGTTCGTGCAGCAGTGTCACTCCCCGCCAGCGCGGTGTACGCTGAGATTGTCGGTCTTGCAAGTAAAGGTTGCACATCGGCAAGCTGACAATGCCAATATTTGCGGTCTTGACTAAAGCAAGAGTTTCTGTTACTAAATCTGGCGGTTGTACGGCTAAACTACAGCAGTGCCCGCAGATAATTTGACCGGAAAATTCATGGCGGATGGCGGTTTTTGCGACTTCCCGCAGTGTTACTGAATCTGGATCGTCGTTTTCGTCGGTGTGGAAGTCGAGGTTTAAATTTCTTTCTTTGGCTAAGGCAAAAACTCGATCGAGTTGTTTGTCTAAGTCGGGGTTGATATAGGCGACTCCGCCGAGAATGCCGCCGGTTTGGGCTATGCGATCGGCTAATTTTTCGCCGGCGGGTGTGAGGAAATAGTCGAGGGAAACCAGGGAAACTGCTTGCAAGATTAGCCGATCGCCCCATTCGGCTTGCAGCGCTTCAAATACTCCCAAACTAACGGTTCCCTGTTCGCCCGCGCTGTCAATGTGAGTGCGGATAGCCTTGGTTCCGTGGGCGTAGCTGCACTTGAGGCCAAACTCCATTCGCTGGTAAACATCCTCTGCATTCCAGTTTTTTTTCGCATCAGCGCCCACTGCTTCGATCGCGCTGGCAAAAGTTCCATCGGGATTGGGCGATCGTTCCCAAATGTGTCCTTTGTCTAAATGGGTGTGCATATCCACAAAACAAGGCCAGATTAAGCCGCCCTGCAAATCTACAACTGAGATATCTCCAGAGGAGGATACAGGTTTTGTACCTGCTGGGATAATTTGGGCGATCGTACCCGCTGCAATTTCCATATCCACCGCACATAAATTGTTCTCACTCCCCGTTGTTGCGACAGTAGAAGCTGACGAGGCGATGGATTGCATCTCTAGAAGAGATGCGGGTACGCGACCATCTTTGAGCAAATAATTAAATGTACTTGGCAACATTAATTTTGTGAGTTAGTATTTTCCTAAGAATTTAGCGCTACCGCAAAAACGCTACCGAAAATCATTGTCGGTTGAGCGTCGATTCTCTTATCGGTAACAAATGCTACCTTCTCAGTCTAACCATTTAGACATAAAATTGTACAGCGCCGATTGATCGGGGGTCGAGCGCCAACAAACCGAGCATCTACAAATACTGATTTGCAAATAAACCTAGTTTTCGATCTGTTTGCAGTGGTGCACTCTACCAGCCCAGCTAATGGTAATAAATTGTGGTCGTTCCACTGCCATTAGCAACTGTACAAATCGTGAAACTGAACCATGCAAAAATTTACAAATTGCCCAGTTTGCAGCTCCCAAAAAATCAGCTTTTTGTACACAGCGGGGACAGCCCGCCAACCAAAAGAGGCTCCTAAATGGTCAGTTTACGGATGCGAAGATTGTGGCTTAGTATTCGTAAATCCACGCCCGACATGGGATGAACTGAGCGATTATTACCCAGAGGGCTGGCAGTGCTACAACACTTACGTACCAGACGAAGAAGATGTAGTAAAACAAGCCAAAAAACTTAATGAATTCCGACACATTCCTATCCCTGTAGGCAAGCGGCTGTTAGACGTGGGATGCGGCGGAGGTTCCATTATCCAAGTCTTCAAAAAACTCGGAGTTGAGGTAGCAGGAGTTGAACCTAGCTCCTCAGCAGCAGCAGCGGCCCGCGAATGCGGTGTCGATGTTTTCACCGGCACTGTAGAAGAATACGTTGCAGAAAAAGGTACTGACGAAAAGTTTGATGTCATACTCTGTTCCCACGTTTTGGGAGCAACGCCTTTGCCTGCAGAAACACTCGATTGCATGAGGCAATTGCTGGCTCCAAACGGTTACATTTGGGTGGCTGTACCGAACGCGGACAGCCCATACGCGCGGCAACTGGGCTGGCGCTGGCACAGCACCGATTATCCTTACAATCTGATCGGTTACACTCCAAAAACATTGGCTCTAGCCGGCAAAAAGGCAGGTTTGGCAATTCAGCGCAATTACACCTACTCTTTGCCGGATGCCCTTCGTTACTCTATCTGTTTGTGGCAGCGCTATCGGTGGTTTGTACCGCACAAAGTTAGCCGCTTGTTCCTTTCTGACGAACGTGTTGAGCGCATGGCGAAGGAATTGGACTCGCGCGGCGAAGGTGAGGGAATTTTAATGGAATTCTGTCACCCTCAAAGCCTGGATTAAGGGGTTTTGAGCAACAATATTCCATTTCAGAATATTCGATTTGAGATGAGATCAAACTTCAAAACTCCGGTTTTCTTGATATCAGTGCGTAATTTTTATCAGGAGGGAAACCTTGGCCACCAGGTTTTTGAGCAGAAAATTTAGTGACTTTTCACGCAATTTTTCGGAGAAACCGGGTTTCTGAGCGTAAGTCCTGCTTGTATGTGTCTGTCTGCATATACTTCATGAGAGTGCCCAACAACTAGAAAGAGTTACCATGCAAGAACTGACAAATTGCTCTGTTTGCAATTCACAAAATATCCATTTCCGCAACAAAGCTGGCACTTCCGATGCCCCTAAAGAACCACTGAAATGGTCGCTTTTCGGCTGTGACGATTGCGGCCTAGGATTTCTCAATCCCCAACCTACATGGGAGGAATTGATTCCATATTATCCCCCAGATTATCTGTGCTACAACACTCGCGTTGAGGATGAGGAACAAGTAGTTGAAGAAGCAAAGCGACGGGGCGAGTACCGGCACATTCCTATCCCTGTAGGCAAGCGGTTGTTGGACGTGGGATGCGGTGGCGGTTCTTTTCTTCAAGTCTTAAAAAAGCTGGGAGTTGAAGTTAAAGGCGTCGATCCTGGGGTATCGGCTACGGCGGCCGCCCGTGATAGCGGACTCGATGTTTTTACAGGCACTTTGGAAGAATATATCGCACAACATGGTACGGACGAAAAGTTTGATGTCATCACCTGTTCTCATGTTTTGATGGCAACACCTTCGCCCACGCAAACACTCAACTGCATGAGGCAGTTGCTGGCACCAAACGGTTATATTTGGGTGGCTGTACCGAATGCTGATTGCGAATCGGCGCGGGAGCTCGGCTGGCGCTGGCACAGCACTTATTTTCCTCGCAACATCATACAATTCAGTCCCAAAACTCTGAGTAAAGCTGGAGAAGTTGCTGGTTTGGAAATTCGGCGACAGTCCACTTATTCTTCCCCCGAAGCTGTGGGTGTTTCGCTTTGTATGCGGTGGCGCCATCGCTGGTTCATACCGCACAAAATTTCCAGGCGCTTGCTGTCAGAAAACTATCTCAAGCGGGCAGCGCAGGAATTGGACTCGCGCGACGAAGGCGAGGCAATTTTAATGGAATTCTGTCACCCTCAACGCCTGGATTAAGGCGTTTTGAGCAAAAATATTCGATTTGAGATTTGAGATTTGAGATTTGAGATTGACTGCACCTCGGCTGCTGAGAATCTCAAATCTTTTTTTTTCTCATCTGTTAAAACTTCAACATTGGCCTTTGACTGTTGTGCTGTCTTTGGTGTTGGCTATACTGGAAAAGATTGAACTTTGGACTTATATCAAATCCGAGTCAAACCTCCTGTTATCCTGAAACCCAAGCCTAGAAAGGGTTGTATGTGGGTAGCGCGATTGTTTCAACCAGGGAGGTTTGTACTGTTGGTATGATAAATCACTGTTTCAGATGGCGATTCGGCTTACAACCAACAGCAGCATCCATAGCAAGAGCCAAAAACAACTGTGTCAAAACCCAAGCATATAGTTTTAACATCCCATCCCGACAGATCTGGCACAAAACCTCATCCCATTTACTGGGGAGAAATCGATCCGCTGAAACGGGGGCCTGTGATTGGCAGCCTCATTAAATCGTCTCACCGGAATGCGATCGGCACTCATTCGGGTTCCTACTCTGTTTATCGCGCGCTAGCAGTTGCTTCCGGCGCACTCCAAGCAGATCACCGCCCCGATTTTACCAACACCTCTCCGGCCGCACACATCGGGCCTCACCCGAGTTGGGGCGATCGCAATTTGATTGTTTCTCTCGATCCCTTTGGGGGTTTGGTTAGCGAAGTTTATACTTCATTTCTCCAGCAAGGATATGATATTCGACCGACAATTGCTGTCACTAAAGCTCACATTAATATGCCGGAATTGCAAGATGCCATCGCTAAGGGGCGAGTGCAAATTGATGGCAAAATAGTCAAAGAAGGTGGCAATTTAGCAGTAACTAAAATTGCGATCGATCCGGTGTGGTATTTGCCTGGAATTGCTCGGCGAATCGGCGTCCAAGAAAGCGTTCTCCGCCGTGTCTTATTCGAGCAAACAGGCGGAATGTTCTCGGACTTAGTGACGCGGCCGGATTTGCACGTTTTCTTGCCACCAATTGGCGGAACAACGGTTTATATTATTGGCGATGTCGCGAATATTTCTGACCCGGATAAGCAGTTGGCGGTACGGGTACACGATGAATGCAACGGTTCTGATGTCTTCAGTTCCGATATCTGCACTTGTCGCCCTTATTTGGTACACGGGATGGAAATTTGCATCCAAACGGCACAATCAGGCGGTTCTGGGGTAATAGTTTACTTCCGCAAGGAGGGGAGAGCTTTGGGGGAAGTGACTAAGTTTTTGGTGTACAATGCCAGAAAACGGCAGGAAGGCGGCGATCGCGCTGATGCCTATTTTACGCGCACTGAATGTGTTGCGGGAGTTCAAGATATGCGGTTTCAAGAACTAATGCCAGACGTGCTGCACTGGTTGGGTATCTCTCGAATTGACAGTTTAGTTTCTATGAGCGATATGAAATACAATGCGATTATCAATTCTGGCATTCAGGTGGTCGATCGCATCCCCATTCCTGAAGATTGGATTCCCGCAGATGCACAAGTCGAAATTGTCGCCAAAAAAGCCGCGGGCTACTACACGCCAGACCCGATGCCAGATGCTACAATTCTTGCAGAAGCGATCGGACGCGATTTAGGAGATTGAGAGGGCAAAGACGCGAGCGATCGGACGCGAACAATCGCGTCTTTACTAAATAAAATTTATTGCTGGTTTTTGATCAGTCAGGGTTGGTTATGGCTAATTTGCGTTCTACTGTGATCGTAAAAACAGATATTTGCGGATATACCGTCAGAGTTAAAAAATTATCTCAGTCGGACTTAAGTAGTTTGTTAAATGAGCATAAAAATTTTATTTCAGATATTAGCACCAGAAATGAAGGCAGTGTGATTAAAGGGGAAGGTGATTCATTTTGGATAATTTTTCCCAGCGTCACAGCAGCGGCTGTAGCAGCCATAGAAATGCAGCAAGAATTGAGATCGCAACAATCTAGCAAGGCGAACGACGAACGATTGGCTATTCGCGTCTCGATTACTTTAGGAGATGTCTTGCATCAAGATAAAGATATCTTTGGCGATACGGTGAATTTAACAGCGCGCATAGAATCAGTAACTCCGCCGGATGAAATATATTTGTCCCAAGCAGCATGGCTGGCGCTCAACAAAGCAGAAGTGCAAACGTCTTTTGTCAACGAGTTTTCTTTGAAAGGGATGAGCGAACCTGAAAAAGTCTACAAAGTTGACCAAAGTTACAAAACGCGAATCATAAAAAATCAAGCAATAATTAAAGCAGATTTGAGAGGTTTTATTCCTTATCAAGAATCTAATTCTATCAAAGATGTTGAATATTTGCTCACCAACTTTGATACTTTTGAAAAAACAATTTGCGAAGAATATGGCGGCACAATTCGGAGTATTGTTGGCGATTCGCATTTGTTGACTTTCCCAGAATCTCACTCAGCCTTAGCTGCAATGGAAAGTCTGTGCGAGAATTGGAAACTTTTTATTGACGCTAATCAAATACCTTGTGGCTTGTCGGTGGGAGTTGCTAAGGGAAATTTATATATATTTCGGTCTTGCACTTACGGAAAAGATATTCACATAGCCGACAGGCTGGAAGATTTAAGTAAAATAATATCTCCGGGTAGAGAAAGGAATTCGGTCATAGTTTCCGATCAAATAAAACGCGAAGTCAGCGGGTCGAAGTGGGAATATAAGCTGATAAAAATCGATAAAAATGCGATTTTAGATAATCTTTTAGATTACAGTCAGTTTGACTTTTTTCAAGAAAACGATGTTTACCGGTGTTTGGTTGCATGAAGTTGCCCAATATTGAATTTGAGACTGTAGAATATCTGAGAACGCCGGCTGCTATTCGCCAAAAGTGCGATCGGCTTTTTGATTTAGCCCGCCGGGACAAACTCCGCTACTTCCGCGTCGATTTATCCCAACTCGACAAAGCAGCAAATTATGTAATTGACACAACGCGGGAACAGTATCCCGATTTTAACATTCCCTTTCACAGTCGCTGGCGACATTTTGAAGCCGGCAACCTGCCGCGACTCGCCCAATTGGATGCAGCTTTAGCAGAATTTGCACTCATAGAGCAAGCTAAGATCAAATTTGATTTAGCAATTGTCAGCGTTTTGCTTGATGCCGGTGCTGGTGCAGATTGGCAGTATTGCGAACCTGAAACTAGACAGGTTTACCGCCGTTCTGAAGGGTTAGCAATAGCCAGCTTGCGGATGTTTTGTCAAGGTGTTTTTTCCAGCAATCCCGATTTTCCTTGGCAAGCTGATTCTCGCGGACTTTCTCAATTAAAACTAGAAACCTTAGCGGCAGGATTTCAGGTAAGTCAAGACAATCCGCTAGTTGGTTTAAGAGGCCGATTAGAATTATTGCAGCGTGTGGGAAATGGGATTTGCCAGCATCCATTATTATTTGGCAGCGAAAACCCGCGTCCCGGCAATTTAGCAAAATACTTGCTAGACAATCGGGTTTGTGGAGTCAACACTGTGAATGCTACTGAAGTATTGAAAGCTGTTTTGACAGGTTTTGGGGAAATTTGGCCGGGAAGATATGCAATTGGTGGCGTTAATTTAGGCGATGTTTGGCGGCATCCGGCTTTAACAGGAGAAAATCTGGGAGATGAATTTGTGCCGTTTCACAAACTCTCGCAGTGGTTGACTTATTCGCTGTTGGAACCGCTGCAAAAACTTGGTTTAGAAGTCGCCGGATTGGATGAGTTAACGGGATTGCCGGAGTACCGCAACGGTGGTTTGTGTTTGGATATGGGGCTGCTGCGGGCAAAAGATTCGGCTATTTTTGAGCGGAGTTACTTGCCGGGTTCGGAAGTTATAGTAGAATGGCGATCGCTCACTGTCAATCTTTTAGATAAAATTGCCGCAGCTATTCGAGAAAAGCTGCATTTGAGTGCGGATCAATTGCCGCTGGTGAAGATTTTGCAAGGAGGAACTTGGGCGGCGGGGCGGAAAATTGCGGGCGAATTGAGGCCTGGTGGAGTGCCGCCAATTCTGATTGAAAGTGACGGGACGGTGTTTTAGAGGGAAGAAGGAAAAAGGAAGTTCGGCAACGGATTCTCTAACGGATGTAACGGATGTCAGAAAGAAGGAAGGAGGAAGAGGGAAGTTCGGCAACGGATTCTATAACGGATGTAACGGATGTCAGGAAGAAGGAAGAAGCAAGAGGGAATAAGCAAAAGGGAATAAGCAAGAAGGAAGAGGGAAAATTCTTCCCTCTTCCAACTTAAAATTCAAAATTCACACCTGAAAACTATTCCTCACACTACACTCCCCAAGCTGCTTAGCGACAAGTGCGATATTTGACGTGATAAATTAAACCGCGATGAGCCAAATCGAAGGAGTCAACGGTGGCCATGCCGGCACCGCGGGCTGTCATTGAAGCATTTACTCGCATATTTACACTGTCGCCGCAGCGAGACCAAACATTAGCTACAGTGGCTAAGCTATCTCGAACATTGTAGTTAGTTTCGCCGCTGAGATTCCGATTATAAACAGGGCCGCGAGCTCCAGCGAAAAAGTATTCTGCTCGCAGGTTGCCTGTGGTTTTGGGAGCAACGTAGCCGCGATAATCAGCATCGTAGATAGAAATTTGGTAGCCTTGGGGTACTTTGATGGGAATGCTCAGATTGCAGCTTTTCCGGCTTTCTGTTGAGACATTTCCCAAGGCTGCAAACTTGTCAAATAGGATGGTGAGTTCTTGACCGTCGGGGCTGACGCTGACGCTGGCAGACCGATCTGGGCAACCGCTACCGCCGTAGCTTGCACCTAAAATTTGAACGGTAGGATTAGCCAAGGCGGGGCTGATAGAAGCAGTCATTAATGCCGTAGCTAGCAATAGTTTTACAAACTTCATGGATGTTCTCCTTAATAAGTTTAGTTGTGTGTTAGGAGCACCCTAAAAAAATGGAACTGAATTTAGGTAATGTGTTTTAAACTTCGATATTGCCGCCTTCATGTGGAAAGATGAAAAGCCAGTCAAGCCAAGCTTATGACCTCATGTGCAGCTCCTCTTCAGGTTTTTTCGATTAGTGAGTTAACCGAAAGAATAGGTTTTCTGCTGATACTTTCTAAGATTCGTGTCTTTTGGTGAAAGTTCTGGAAGATTTCGGTGCGAAACTCCGAATCTGTGTTAATTGGCTTGGACTGAGCGCGAGACAGCGAACCCGACCAGTCGGGAGGCTTTTGGGCCCGGATCTGCGTTCCCCGGAAGAGCGCGGGAAGAAGAAGAAACGAGAGAATGACATATTTGTGTATTTTCAAACCTCGCATACTTAGTGTCGCCCAGCGCGGAAGAAAGGCAAGTGTAGAAGCAATTTTATTGGCGCGGTATTGGTGTTTTCAATATGGGTTTGATATAAGTAGTTTTGGATGCAGGGGTGGCTATAAATTAATACGGTTCAGTTAAGGAAAATTGTAGCGAAAATGTTGGGCGGAGTGAAACGGAGGGTTCGTTCCTCAACCCAACCTACGCACGATCGGTTTTTTTAGCACTAACTGAACCGTATTGGGCTATAAATCGGTCTTTTTTTGTGTAAAGAGTGCATCAGCGACTGATAAGTTAGAATAAACTGAGATGTGGCACCCTTGTCAATAAGCCTTTTATGAACAGGCAAGATGCCTGTTCCGCAAGTAGATGCACTATGTCTTCGACAGTATACCAATTGCCGCAGTTTTGCTGAAATTTAGCCTGAGATTTGGCTGTCTGTAACTTCTGAAATCCCTGTGGTGTCAGGTTTACACTGCGCCTGTGCTTAGGTCGATGAAGAGGTATCATCGTCTGATTGCGATCGCAATCACAGCGCTCGCTCTGATTGCGATCGATGGAATTAACCCAGATTGATTACACTCAAGAACCGTCGCCTTCCTTAAAAAGATAAGGAAAAATTTCCCAAGTTAGGCGAGGGCTGCTTTGACGAATGGGAAAACTTTACAATGACTCAAACCCAAGATATTACTGAGCTTGGTCAATTGAAGAGGTGAAATTCTTAAGTTGAGATCTTAAAAAGCAAAACTTGAGTGGTTTAGTCAGATTGGATGATATATAAAATGTAAGATGCTCCCAAATCATTGGTTAAAAGCAGCAGAAGCGAAATTGCAAAATGTCTCTGACAATAAGTACAATCAGATCTGCAAATCTCGACTTCCCTAAGCCCTAAGAACCAGAAACTAAACAAGGAGAATTACCGTGACTGATGCGCCTCTTGATTTATTATCTCAAATACCAGAATGTGTTGCAATTGATGAAGATGGAGACTTTTTTATTCGGGCAGAAGGATATGTTGGTTCAGCTACAATTGCCAAGGCTTTGGTAAGTTTCGATCCCCATTCAGAAACAGAAAGAGGAGTAATAGCTGATATCACAATAACTCGTTTAGATGATGGAACAATTGAATTCCAGTGTGGACCTGTTGAAGTCAGGGAGGGCGATGACATAGTTAAAAAATGTAGGAGTGGTGAGCCAATTGATTTAATGTCTGGTGAAACAAGGTATGAAGCAAAAGGAAGCGGTTTTACACCTGGTACGCAATTGTGTATTGCATTAGTAACAGAATAGCTTCCCAGCTACTCTGCCTCTGCCATCGCCCCTTCTAGCACTCGGCTGGCTAGGGGCGTTAAGCTTCGTACTGCCTCAGATGGGCGGCGGTTATCCTTGCTTAACTTAGCTGCTTCCCGGAGATCGCATCATCAATGAACAACATTAAAACCCATCCAAAATGGATTCCGCTTCAACATAGTTTTGTTAAAATTAATCCCAATGCAAAGGGAACTGTTCTTTTCATAGGAGGCTATCTTTACGGAACATTCCCAACTTGGTCGTACAATAAGATGCTAAATTATCTGTGCGAAAAAAACTTTACAGTTATCTCGTACCCCTATTCTCCGGTTCAACTAAGCCACTGGAAGCTTGCCAACGATTTACTAGAGGAAATCGAACACATTAAAAGAGATATCATTCACGAATCCGAACGGGCAGGTTATCGAACAGATGTTTACTCCGCTCCTGATAAATACTGTTTCGTAGGTCATAGCCTAGGATGTGAATGTATCTCGTTAATCCAATTCTTGAGCTTCACAAAAGATAAGCAACATCAACTCTTGCACGAAGCCCGCAATAAATTGGGACCTAAGAAAGTTACCGATTCTGACTTCTCAGATGTTGATAGCCTTCCCGCAGAGAAACCCGTTCCGTACAAAGCCAGCCTCCTTATGGCTCCTTGTTTCAAAGCTCCATTGCCCGGTATACGACCAAAACAGGAACTAATGCGGTATGCGATCGAGAATGGCCCTTTGCTACCGTTAACTGCATTGATTTCCTTTAAGGGTGATGACATTGCTGGTGAAGATGTAAATTGGCTTCACCAAAATTTGAGTCCTGAAAGTCTAGTTGGAAAAAAGGAGCTTAACTTTCAGTCTAATTTGCCGTGCTGGGCATGGCAATCTCTAAAACAGCACCTAATTCCTTGCTACAACCCCATTGAATCTGGTCTTTTGGATTGCGCGGTTGAATATATAGATCGGTTAATCGCCCGCGAGTAGCAATGGAACCAAAACCTACGCTAAGCCCAGAAGTCAGACAGACAGTGATTTTAGCGACTGGTTAACTCTGCCTACTTTATCCTCAATTAGGCAGAGTTGGTCTACTCTGTGGGGAAAACTAAGCGCCAACCGTTCCACCAGCAATGCCTTCTCTTGATGCAGATGTTGTACTTCTGCCTTGAGTCGCTCTATTTCCTCCTTTAACAATGTATCAAAGCCCTCATCTTCAGCTCAAAAGATTCTGTTTATAAATTAGCTCGCTATGCGATCGCTCTACGACCACGCTCCGCGATCGCGAAAATACTGAGCGTACAACTGGCAACTGACTGTCGCCCGATCGCCTACGAGATGCACCAACTCCATACTTTGCAACTTAAACCCCTCCACCAAATCCAACTCCACAGGTGCCTTGCTCCTCACCACCTCACCAAACGCTGCTGCCAACGAGGGCTGTTGTTGCAGGTTGCATAATTGTCGTTGTAAGTGATTGCTATAAATTCCCCCTGTTGTAGAGGATGTTTGCCACACCTGCTGGAGATTGACATCCCCACGTCCAATGTGATACAATCCCACCCGAACTAAATAGGGACTCCCACCCACGAAATCCGTCAATTGCTGTGCCTCCTCATCTGACCAATCCAGTCCATGCCGTCTGGCCAAATCTTGCACCTGTTCGCTTGTGAATGGTGGCAGCTCAATCGGTAGCCCCACATTGAACGGTGACTTATTGGCACTCAGCGAGATATAAATTTCGGTAGGGTCTACCACAACTAACCGGAGTTTTCGCCAAATTTCCCGATTCTTTGCCTCCTCATGCCAGGTTCGCAAAAGTCCAAAAAAGTCACTCGCCAAGTCAGGATAGGAGCACAAGCGATCAATATCGTCTAAACCTAGCACTAAAGGCTGGGCGATTGACGCTAGCAGATACTGCTCAAAGTACATCTTGCAGCTAACAATACTCCCAAAACACTCATCCCAATAGTCTGCTAGCTGATTAGGGAGTTGCAAACCTAGACTCACGTTAGCGCAGAACCATCGTAAGAATTGCTCCAAATCTTGGAAAATCTCTGTATCCGCTAACTGAAAGCTTAAAGACACTGTTCGATAGCCTTGCTTTGTGGCTTTATGGAGAATCCTCGTCATTAGCGAAGTTTTCCCCGTCCCCCTGGGAGCTTGGAGCCGGATGAGCGCCCCCGGTTGTAAAATTGTCTTGTAACACTCCGACTCAATCGGGGGACGCTCCACATAAAAGGGCGAATCCAGGGGAACTTGACCACCCGGCAATTCCAGCTCTATGTCTTTCTCTAGTTGTGTATTCTCTGATACCTCAACCTTCTCTATCTGAGGATAGACACACAAATAATCAGTTGGCTCTAAAGTCAAATAAAAAGCACTGAAGCAGCTTTTTAGGGTTTTCTTATCAACCGCAGCTTCGTGATCGTATACCTTCATCAGGGTATTCACTGCTAAGCCAGTGCGATCGCTCATGTCTTCGAGAGTATACCGATTGCCGCAGTTTTCCTTCAATTCTGCCTGGGATTTAGCTGTCTGTAACTTTTGAAATCCTTGAGGTGTCAAAATTACACCACGCCTGCGCTTATCTTTGTGTCTCGGTTGAGGTATCATCGTCTGATTACGATCGCTAGGATTTGGGGCTATTCAGTATATAATATGCTAAAGTTTTAGCTAAAATGCCAATTCACTAAACATCGGGATTGAAAGTTTTCAAAATTTCTGAATCCCTAACCCGAACGTTTAATCAGTTTCAGCTTATTATTAATTCCCTCGACTACCCCACTGGTTGTTCTACGATCGAAGTACGCAATAATTTCATCCAGCCATTTAATGATTTTTTTCTGACTGTTCGGAAAATACTTTTGACCTTCTGATAACCAGATATCCAATTTCAATAGTCCGACTAACCAATCATTTTCCTCCTCAAAAAGTTGGCGGATTTTTTCTTTTAATTCGTGCATAATTTTCTATTTAGGAGAAACCTCTTTTACTTGAGCTAGTTTCTGAGTTTGTTCTTCCTTAAAATCTTTTTTATTCTTTAAAAGGGCATATTTACTCTTCTTTAATCCCTCTAAAACATGAGCATAACTTTCTTTTTTCGTCTGCGACTTAGCCTTTTTTCGTGAATTCTATACTTGGCGTTTTTATTGTTTTTTTTTGCGAATCAGGCTCTTGACTTACTTGTACCATTACATGAAATCTATCCGCTACGACTTGAGCCTTTAACTTTAATTATCCAACTAAGCTTTTGTATCCCCTCCACATATCTATACTCACTTCTTCTATCTGCTCCAAGACCTCTGTTCCTCATAAAAGCAATTTTTTTTCTATTTTTGACTGCGTTCTTCTCTCAAGTATTCCAATTAACTCAGACTTTTATAAATCTATTAATACGGCACAATAATTTCCTTTTCCTTTAACTAACGCTATTTCATAAATTCCCATCTTTCTTAAAGCGGTAGGGTTTCGTTCCTCAACCCAACTTACGCACGAGCGGTTTTTTTTAGCACTAACTGAACCGTATAGGGCTATAAATCGGTCTTTTTTTGTGTAAAGAGTGCATCAGCGACTGATAAGTTAGAATAAACAGAGATGTTGCACCATTCTCAATAAGCCTTTTATGAACAGGCAAGATGCCTGTTCCACAAAGAGTGAATTTGCTTGTGGAACAGGCATCTTGCCTGTTCTTGAGAATGGTGCAAGATGTGAGAATAAACCCAATTAATTGTTAAAAAAAATGAGTGCTAAAGTTACTGTCATCGACCATCCTTTGATACAGCACAAGTTAACTCTCATGCGGCAAACTCAAACGAGCACGGCGAAATTTCGCCAACTGCTGAAAGAGATTGGGATGCTGCTAGCCTATGAAGTGACGCGAGATTTGCCGCTAAAATACCAAGAAATAGAAACGCCGATCGCAAAAATGAATGCACCGGTGCTGGCTGCAGAAAAGAAAATTGTTATTATTTCAATTATGCGCGCAGGTCAGGGACTGTTAGATAGTATTTTAGAGCTGATTCCGTCTGCGAGGGTAGGACATATTGGTTTGTACCGCGATCCGACAACTCGGATGGTGATCGAATATTATTTCAAAGTTCCCCAGGATATCGAACAGCGAGATGTTTTAATTGTCGATCCGATGCTGGCTACTGGTAATTCAGCAGTGGCGGCAGTGGATAGGCTTAAAGAAGTTAATCCGAAGTCTATTAAATTTTTGTGCTTGCTGGCGGCACCGGAGGGAGTGGGGCACTTTCACGAACAACACCCTGACGTGCAGATTTATACGGCGGCAGTTGACGAGTGTTTGGACGAGCACGGCTATATTGTACCTGGACTGGGAGATGCGGGCGATCGACTTTACGGCACTATGTGAATTCAATCCAATTATTTTCTGCTGTATATGCCAATACATTCATTTAAAAATAAGTTTACTAACATAACTATTGGTTTGATAGTGCCATACAATCTAAATTGTAAAATTTTAATGTCAGGAAAAGCCTATATATAACAAGGATTGTAGGGTTTTCTTACATTAAATTCGTAAATTGCATGAGCGAGATGTATTTACTGCATTTGATCGTTAACTTCTCTGCCTTTAGTGTAATTTATTCCAAGAATTAGTTATTAAAATAGATGTATGATGCTAACCGTTTGCGATCAACTACTAACATTTTTTTTGACGAGGTAAAAAAACAATGGAGACTACAGCACAGAAGGAAGCCCCAACTCAGCCTGTTGAGGAATTGAAAATTAACAATATCAACAGTTTGGAGTTTGAGCTTTGGGCTAAAGCGGTGAAACGGCAGATGATTGCAGCACTCTCTAAAAAGGGCGCGCTTTGACATCTCTGAGTTTGTTGTGTGCAAGTGGCGTTAATTAAATTAACCAAATTTTTGTCTGCATTGTTGTCCAAGAGCGATAAGTGGGGAGGGAAAGAGTTTTGAGATTGCGCCTCTTTCGGAGTTGCGGGAGGGGGAGAAGAAAGCATTTTCCTTATTCCTAGTTTTGGACGCACGGGTGGAAGGAAACCGGGTTTTTTTACGAAAATACTTCTGTTGCAATCGGCAGAAATGGTAAAAAAACCCGGTTTCTTTGTGTCAAGAGTGCCTCCGGGACTGTTCTATCTGCCGAATGCTTTCTGCCAGATTACGATCGCTTGTCAACAGCCGCCAGCAAGCGCAGACTTCCGTCTTGAATCTGCACTGCTTTCACCGTTCCCACAGCAACTCTTTGTTGACCGTTAGCCATCGCTACCTCAATCTTAATCTTGGGGTCAGACTGTAATCCCAGCCGCCCCCAGAGCCACTTAACTTGAGTAGCAGGAAAAGAGCGCACTTCTACATCTGAAAAGGGCGAATTAACCCAGCGGCTACCATCGTAAAAACTCGCTACCTGCACCTGATACCAAACTTGTTCTCCTGCCAATTTTAACTCATTAGTCGGTTCTGGTTCCAGCCACTCAGCGGGATTGACACTGTTAATTAAAGTAGCAGAACCCATAATTTGACTTTTGTGGGCTTCTAAACTTTCAGCCTGAGAAACTGCTTCCTCAAGTTTGTTGACCAAATTCCGAATTCGACTTCTTGTTTCGCTGTCAGTATCTGATTGCTGGTCGAGCCAATTCATCGCCTCGCGAGTTCCGTCTTGAGAAGCTACAATCAGGGCGCCCCAAGCCTTGACATCGGCGTCAGCGGCATTCACTCTCAAGGCGGCGTCTATGCGGTTCCAGATCCGCCCGCCGTCATTTTTGAGGGTTGTGGCTATTTCGTGACTGTTGCTCGGATCGGCTTCAAATACTTGCAAAGCTTCGCTCCAGCGGCCGTCGATCAATTCTGCGAGAACTTGTTGACCGGGACTGGCCCAAGATGCGATCGCCTGCGCCCGAGTAATTTTAGCGTGAAATTCGATCGTTTCTAGCTGAGCTTGCGCGACAGCAGGCCAATTTTTGCCGGCTTTCCCCTTCGCCACACGCATAACATTTAATGCTGGAGACCACAGCCCGCTTTTCGCCAGTCGCAGTCCATTTTTGTAAGTCTCGTCATTGAAGGCAAATTCTTCTAAAGAAATCGCCGTTAACTGAACTGGGTTGGGCAAAAATTTGCGCGGGCCAATTTGATAAAGGGTAAATTGTGGCTCTAAACCAACTGTTTGGTCGATCGCCAACTGGGGGTTTTCGCCCTTAACAATTTGCTGCCAATTCGGCGGTTGTCCGGCCGCACTCGCCCACTCCAACAGCGGCATTAAATGATTTTGGCTGGGATTGTAGCGAACGACTTGTCCGTAGGGAATTTTCTTGTCGCCCTGCTTTAGTTGACCGCTGACATTAAACCAAATGCCCGATGCGGGGGGCTTTCCGTCAAATCGCCGCAGTTCTGTTAGGGGTAGGGACTGATTGGAGGCTTGATTGTTAGATGTAGAGTCAGCTAAAGAAGCAATGACAAAAGATTCCGCAGGGCCTTCTAGATTCACAGAACTTGCTAGCTGAAAATACTGCTCTTTATCGGAACTGCGATCGGGAAGCTGCACCCGCTTGTACACCCGAAGTTCGACAATTTGACGACAAGGATTTTTGCAAACAGTAGAAGCCTTAACAGTTCTTTCTACCATCACCGGCAATAGCAAATCGGAAATAGAATTATCGCGGGATTGATCGACGGGAAGCGGCAGGGGTTCTCCGGTTACGAATCCCAATTTGCGGATGCTGGCTTTGATTTGATCGAGAGTTTGGATTGAATCTCTGCTACCTGTAGGCAGGCGCGACCATTCCGGTACAAACTGAGAGATCAACTTGTTGCCATTGGGATCGACGATGAGCTGATAACTCAGCCAAGCGCCGCCTCCCATCAAAGCTGCACAGCCACACAAAACGCTGAGGGCTGTCAAATTAGCTACCAGTCTTTTCCAGGGATATCTGGCGCGAGTTCGGGGAGTAGGTATTGGAAGCTGGGACTCTTGAAGATTTTTGGGGCGTCGGGTTTGGCGACGGCGTCTTGTCGGAGGAGGAGCAACTTGGCGATTTTCTGGGGGTTTGGCTCGATTTTTTGAGGGGTTAATTTTGTGTTCCATCATGCCATTTTAGAATTTAGATTTTAGAATTTAGAGTTTAAAATTGCAATAGCCGATCGTACTGCCGACCTATGATATCCCAAGTGTATTGGCTTTCAACGAGCGATCGAGCGCTGACAGAGAGCTCCTGTCTTAGCTGCTGATTTTCAAACAAAATGGCGATCGCCTCAACATACTCCTGAACTTTGTTCGCCCGCAAGGCCCTTATCAGTTGTGGGCCGCCATTGACGGCTAAACCCTCCAAACCTCGATCGCTAGCAACCACGGGAGTTCCCGCAGCCATCGCCTCCAAAGTTTTATTTTTAATCCCAAAACCAATCCGCATCGGCACCACACAAACAGCAGCTTGATGCAAATATTCTGCCACCCTTTGCACCCGACCTACTACTTGAATTCCGGGAAGTTCCCCCAAGGCGAGCACTTCCGGGACTGGCGAAGCCCCTACTAAGGTGAGGGTAGCATCGGGATAGCGCTGCTGCAAAGGCGGCAGTATTTGCAAACTGAGAAACCGCGCCGCGTCAATATTGGGCAAATTGTTCATTGCGCCTGCAAAAATTAAGGTGTGTCCTCCCGGATCGATCAATCGATACGGAAATTGAGTTAAATCCACGCCGTTAGGAATTACATCTATGGGAGGTACAAAAAAATCTTGTTTTCCTCGCACTCGAACCGGAGGCAACAGTAATTCTAGGAGTTGCTCTCTGTCGGTGGATGTTGTCGCAACAATGCGGGAGAATTTGGAACAGTAGCGTTTTTCGTAGCGGGCGAGTAGCGGTAAATTTAGTCGATCGCGCAGGGGTTTTTCCGAGGTGCCGGTGGCTAACATTTCCCTGCAAGTTCCCCAAACGGAACTGTGAATGTTTGCCACTGTCAGCAGTTTTTGCCGCCATTCTGGACGCACATAAATCTCGTTAACGCTGTGTTCGCAGGTGACAGCATCGCATTTGCCTGCTGTTACCAATTCGTCTGCCCAATTCTGCATTGCTTGGGAGTAGCTTGACACTACGTTGGGAGGTGTTCCCGATTGCAAAAATCGACCAAATCTGTGGAATTTTCCTATTATTTCAGAGAACCCCCCCTCAGTCCCCCCCTTATTAAGGGGGGGAAGCAAGAAGCCCTCCTCAAGCCCCTGGTGCAGAGTTAGCCCCCCCTTGACAAGGGGTGGTTGGGGGGGTAATCGCGGGTTGGGAAAAACTGCTAATTCTGTGACTTGCTGGCGCAAGGTGTCGATTTGTGCATCCGTGACATCGGGCGATCGTACAGTGCCGAGAATTACATCATGCCGCCGGCTCAAGTATTGTAATAAATTAAACGTCCTTACCTGAGTTCCTCCGCGGCTTGGCGGATAGGGAAAAGTCGAGGAAAGCATCAAAATCTTCATGGGATGTGGAATAAATAAAGTTGCCGCTTGCGCGATAAAATTGATTGATAAAATCTTTTTAACAATCTTCGCACCTATGGACGAATTATCTGTTAAGGCGCTGCTGGAAGACTTGAAAAAGTCCGACGAAATCGTGCGGGATCGGGCAACTACTGAACTCTGGCGCACTTGGTTTAACCAGAAAGGTGACTATGGGATGCAAATTCTCAGGCGATCGCAAGTTTCGTTAGATGCAGGCGATGTTCACCACGCTTTGGATTTGCTGACGAAACTGATTGCGGAAGCGCCGGATTTTGCTGAAGCTTGGAACCGCCGCGCCGTACTTCACTATACCCAAGGAAATTATAAAAAGTCGATCCACGACTGCGAAATCGTCCTCAAACTGAACCCGGTGCATTTTGGGGCGTTGCACGGTCTGGGTTTGTGCTACGCTGCCTTGGGAGAATACATAAATGCTATTCAAGCTTTTCGTCGCGCTTTGGAAATTCAACCGTTTGCTTTGGTGAATCAAAAGTTAATTCTTGAATGTACGGCTCGTTTGAGTTAAAATACATAGGGCATAGGGCATTGGTGATTCTTTTCTCTGGATTGAATTGCAAAATTTTTCGACGATTTCAAATCTAAAATAGTATAAATTTGTGCCGAAAATTAGCATTTGCATTCCTACTTACAATCGAGTGCATCTGCTGGCTTGTGCGATCGCCAGCGTGCTAGATCAAACTTATACAGATTTTGAATTAATTATCTGTGATGACGGTTCTACTGACAGCACTCCTCTGTTGATGTCGGAATTTGTCGATCGCGGGATTCGCTACATTCGCCACCGGCAGAATATCGGCAAGAGTAATAATATGCGATCGGGCTTTGCGGCAGCAAGGGGAAAATATTTTATCAAGTTTGACGATGACGATCGCCTGAGCGCGCAATTTCTAGAGCGGACATCTGCTATTTTAGATAAAGACCCCAGCATCGATTTTGTCAGTACAGATCACTGGGTGATCGACATTAACAATTATATTGACGAAAACCAGACGAAACTCAATTCGCAGCGGTGGGGCCGCACCGAGTTGTCGGCTGGAATTATTGAAGATTTGCTCTCGGCAGTTTTTCTCAGACAAAGTTTGCAAATAGGGGCGAGTTTGTTTCGGCGCCGCGCGCTGGAAGAAGTCGGATTTCTGCGGCCGAATTTGCAAAATTGCGAAGATAACGATTTGTTTGTGAGACTTGCGATTGCGGGCAAAAAGTGCTATTACTTGCCGGAGCTATTGATGGAGTATCGAGTTCATGCAGGACAGCAAGGAGTCGATCGGGCAATTCCGTATTTAAGTGATAAATTGCGCTATTTGACCGGCTACGAGTTTGAGTCGGAGAAGTTGGAAACAGTCAGGCTCAAAAGGATTGCCGAAACTCAATTAGCGTTAGGCTTGCGGCTGATTGAGGTGGGTGAAACTGCAAAAGGGCGCCTGATGGTGCGGGCGGGAAAGTCTGTTTCTGCAGCGAAAATGTGGGCGGGTTTGGGATTGTCGTTGCTGCCCGTCGAGTTGCGTCCCAGGGCGTTTGAGTTTGTGCGGGAGTTGGTGAAATAACCATCAATAATAGTTATTACTAATTATCACAATTAAAAAATAATATATATTAATTTTACTTATAGCAAGGAGTGTGGTCTGGCATTGAGATTTGCTCAGATTTTGCTAGATGGAGAACTTGCCGGGCTCGTTGAGAGAGTTGGCAAAAAATAAAAATTCGATATGACACGTTTTACATTAAATTAAGAAATTAAGAAATACTGAAAATTAAGTATTTACGACTTTGACATCGATCGGGGACAAGTACAGATCTTTCTTTGGGTCTGCCCTGCTTTTGTTATCGATCATGCCATTCGGGAAAACTTTGGCCCTGAGACTTGGTGAAGGGCTCAAAGTCAGCATTGTTAAATTCTGTCTAGTTTATTAATGCACCACTCATGTCAATCACTAATCGGATTAGTTTTAATAATCTCCAGGGCGACATCTTCGGCGGTGTCACGGCTGCCATCGTCTCGCTGCCCCTTGCCCTCGCCTTCGGGGTCGCTTCGGGAATCGGGCCGATCGGGGGACTGTACGGTGCCATTTGCGTTGGCTTCTTTGCGGCGCTGTTTGGTGGCACCCCAACACTGATTTCTGAACCCACAGGGCCGATGACTGTGGTGATGACTGCGATCGTCGCATCCCTCACCGCCAGCAATCCCGAACAAGGGCTAGCAATGGCGTTTACCGTTGTGATGCTGGCGGGGTTGTTTCAAATCATTTTTGGTATTTTCAAGCTAGGGAAATACGTCACCCTGATGCCCTACAGCGTGATTTCCGGCTTTATGTCGGGAATTGGCGTGATTTTGATCATTCTGCAAATTGCACCGTTTCTGGGTCAAGCCCCTCCCAAGGGCGGTGTTTTGGGCACTTTTATGGCAATTCCGCAGTTGCTGGCAAACGTAAATCCGCCGGAAGCAATTCTCGGTGCCTTGACGGTGGCAATTATTTTCCTGATGCCCAAAAAGCTGAAGAAAATCGTGCCCCCGCAATTGATAGCGCTGATTGTCGGGACGGTAATTTCCCTGACTGTGTTTCAGGGCACCGATATTCGCCGAATTGGCGAAATTCCGGTGGGACTGCCCCCCTTGCAATTGCCGACTTTTTCCGCCGGTCAACTCACGGTGATGTTTGTGGATGGGGTGATGCTGGGGATGCTGGGCTGTATCGATACCTTGCTGACGGCGGTGGTGGCGGACAGTCTGACGCGGACGGAGCACAAGTCCGATAAGGAGTTGATCGGTCAAGGAATTGGCAATATCGTGTCGGGGATCTGCGGTGGCTTACCGGGCGCCGGGGCAACGATGGGAACTGTGGTCAATATCCAAACAGGCGCGACTTCGGCGTTGTCGGGTTTAACTCGGGCGTTGGTGTTGCTGGTGGTGGTTTTGGGGGCGGCGAGGTTAACTGAACCGATTCCGATGGCGGTGTTGGCGGGGATTGCGCTGAAGGTGGGGATTGATATCCTTGACTGGAGTTTCCTGAAACGATCGCACAAAGTATCTGTTAAGGGTTCCCTGATCATGTACGGGGTGCTGTTTTTGACTGTGTTTGTGGATCTGATTGTGGCGGTGGGTGTGGGCGTCTTTATTGCCAATATCCTGACTATCGAACGGTTGAGTAGTTTGCAGTCTGCGGGAGTGAAGCTGATTTCCGATACGGATGATGAGGTGCTCATCAGTCAGGAGGAGAAGCAACTCTTGGATCAGGGTAAGGGGCGCGTGTTGCTGTTCTGCTTGAGCGGCCCGATGATTTTTGGGTTGTCGAAGGCGATCTCCCGCGAACACAATGCTATGAAGGATGCGGATGCTTTGGTGATGGATTTGAGTGCTGTGCCCATGCTGGGGGTGACGGCTTCGCTGGCGATCGAAAATGCGATCCGCGATGCCTGCGATAAGGGTTTGCAGGTTTACATCGTCGGTGCGAGCACGAAAATTCAGCAGCGCTTGCAGAAGTTGGGATTGTTGGATCTGATCGCGCCAGAGCATGTCATGAGCGATCGTACCGCAGCCTTGCGACAAGCCGTCGCTGTGGTTGGCAACAAAGGCATCCCCTTGGGAGTGCCGGTGTAACAAGGCGCGAATTCGCCAAAATAGTAGTTGTTTAGCAGGAGGGACTGGCACTCCTGCTATTTCTATGGCTCGATCGATCGTTTCATCTCGTTTCCGGTTGCATCAGTATTGTTCAAGTGTCCAAACAGTCAGTTGTCCCGAAAGCATAATTTTAGTCAACAGCCAACAGTCAACAGTCAACCATCATCTCGCTCGTGCAACCGGAATTGATATGAATTCTTGATTTTCTTCAGTCTCCCTCTGCTGGGACGAGAGGCAAGTGTAGACGAGGTTTTAACCGCCGAGTCTTCTGGCGTGTAGCTATACAACCAGAAATTATCCGATTGATATAGCGGGTAGCCACGGAATATCTGTAACGCCTGGGTCGTAGCCAAGTTGTTTGAGCAGTGTGGTAATTTGCCCTCTATGGTGAGTTTGATGATTGAACATATGTGTCACCAGAACCCAAGTCGGTAGTACGCGGCATTTACCATCTACATTGCTTGTGTACTCAAACGGTTGACTCAACCAGTCAGAATTAAGGTTTCTAGACCATTCTATAATTTGCCGATCCATTGTCTCCCGTTCAGCTCTCAAAACCTCAAATTCAGCATACAGTTCTTGACCGATAACGGTACCCGAAAATGGGTGAAGAGTGAAACGCCCCATCCATGCTTTGTCACCATACAGTAAGTGATTCAAAGTGCCATGAATCGACTTAAAAAAGGCACCCATATCCTGTTTGCGCTGTTCATCAGGAATTGCCGAGCAGACCGAATATATCTTTTGGTTCATCCAGCAATTGTACTCTGCCATTAGCTGGTAGTAGCTACCGTCGTACATACTCAAAACTTAACTACATAGGTTAAACAACTTACATTATACAAATAGGTCTTTCACAATACTCCTGACTCTAATTGGTCTAGATAAATAAACTCAGGAGCTTTAACTCCCGCTTCCTCTCTAATTTTAACCAGTGCAGGCGACTCAAAGAAGGCTCTTGCATCTGTTGTTGATGTCCACGCGGAGAAATGAACGATTTTCTTGGGTTCATTGTCATACTTCAAGACCTGATAGGAGCGCTCGCCAGCTTCTTTTCGGATGCTTTCAGCACGATCAAACACCTGTTTCCAAGCTTCATAGTTTTCTACTTCATGAATAATTAATACATACTGCATAGTAATCCGCTTCTCTGATAATTTCAAAACTTCAATGGTTTGGTTTACTCCTCTTCTTCCTCAGCATTTTTCTCTTTAAATCCCAACCACAAAAGTATTACCTCTTCTACTTCGAGCATTTTCTCGGATGTCAGACTTCCCAATTTGCGTAGAAGCTTTGCATGAGGAATTGTAATCATATTTTGTACGTCAAATACTCCTTCTCGGAGGAACTTATTTTTGACTTTCACCTCAAATCTTGAACCGCGTAGACTTGTTGTATGTGGCACTAGAGTCGCTAATGCCCGGTCTTGATTTAGAGCAGGAATACTCACGACCAAACATGGTCTGACTTTCGCTGTATAACCTAGATCGACTAACCAGATTTCACCACGATCGGGACTATTCATATACGGATTCTTCCTCATCTAGCTCTAGAAAAAGTCCCTCAGCATTTAGAACTAAATCGTCATCCGATAGGGGCGGAAAGTCTAAATAAACAGTCCGTTTCAAAATTTCCAATACCAAATCTAACCGCTCTGAGTCTGTTAATCGCTCAAAGGTATTCAAAAGTTCTTCTACTAAAATAGTCATAGCTTTTTCCCTAGACTGGCTTATAGCATAGCACAGGTTTTAAGTAGACCAACCTAAAAAGACATAACATCGAGCTCCCCGCAGCACTTTAAGCCTGCGGGGTTATAACCTCGATCGCGCTTTACGTTTAAAGTAGTAAATAGTGCCCGATCTAAACTTTTCCTAAATATCGTGTCTATATTTTCTGAAATTCCGACTGTGTGGTTGCAAATTTCCCTCGTGGGAGTGTGGCTGGGCTTGATTTTACTGGTAGCTGAGGGCTTAAATCGCTTTACTTCTGTCGATCCTGAAGTATCGCGGAAGGTTGTTCACATCGGTACTGGGAATGTGATTTTGCTGGCTTGGTGGCTGGAAATACCCGGTTGGGTGGGGATTTCGGCGGGGGTTTTAGCAGGTGCGATCGCCCTAATTTCTTACCAAGTTCCGATTTTGCCCAGTCTTAACAGTATCAACCGGAAGAGTTTGGGGACTTTTTTCTATGCTGTTAGTATCAGCGTTCTCGTAGCTTGGTTTTGGCCGCTACAGCATCAGGAGTACGCTGCTTTGGGCATTTTAGTCATGACTTGGGGCGACGGATTGGCTGCTGTCATCGGCCAGAAATACGGCAAACATATTTATCGAGTTGGGGGAATTCAGAAGAGTTGGGAAGGTTCTGCAACGATGTATTTGGTGAGTTTTGCTGTTAGCAGTTTGATTTTGCTGACGGTTCAAGGCAATATTTGGCAAACTTGGGCTGTGTCTGCTGTTGTAGCTTTGGCTGCTGCTACTTTGGAGTCGGTTTCCAAGCTGGGAATTGACAATCTGACTGTGCCCATCGGCAGTGGGGCGATCGCCTTTTTCCTAAATCAATTTTTGATAATTGGTAATGTGTAATCTGAACTTCCCCCCACGGGCCGCGTTGCTGGATAGAGGTATGAATTCAAAATTTCGCAATTGCTATAAACCAAGTCGGGTGAGTTTTGTAACTTCAAGCGTAAAAGGTAATTCATACCGTGAATCAGCAACGCCAATTATCAATTGTCTAAGTCTCGTTAAAGCAGCCGACGTGCTTGTAAAATTTGTTGTTGCCATTGCTCGAAAGCGGGGATATTTGAGCGATCGTCTGTTGGAAACATCGCCCTTATTTGCTCCATAAGCTCGATCGCCAGTGGTACGCCAAGCTGCAATTGTTCCAAGACATCCCGCTGAGCAAAAACGGTTTCCGGTGTTCCTTCTAAAATCAGTTGTCCTCGATCCATTACAAACACCCAATCAGCCCAGCGGTAGATGAAATCGAGGTCATGACTTGCTAAAAGGATGGTGGTTCCGGCGCTGTGAATTTGTTGAAGTAAACCGATCAGTTGTCGGGTGTGACGCGGATCGAGATAGGCGGTAGGTTCATCTAACAGCAGTAGTTTGGGCTCCAGAACCATGATATCGGCGATGGAAACCCGCTTTTTCTGGCCCAAACTGAGATTGTGAATTGGTTCGCGGGCGAGTTCGCTTAGATCGAATTGCTCGATCGCCTGCTGCACCTGTTGAGCAATTTCGGATTCTCTTAAGCCTAAATTGTACAATCCATAGGAAATATCTTCTTCTACCGTCGAAGCTACTAATTGATGTTCTGGATTTTGAAAGACGAGTCCGATTTGTTGGCGCAGTTGCATCAAAGATTTGCGATCGTAGCGAAAAGGTTTACCTTGCCAGCTAATGATTCCCTGTTGCGGTTGATATAAGCCATTTGCTAACAGAAAAAATGTTGTTTTCCCACAGCCATTTTGACCGATCAGCCCGCACCGTTTCCCAGCGGGAACTTTGAGATTTAAACCCTGAATTGCCACTCGCGAACCGCAGGGATAGGAGTAGGAAGTGCCAGCGAATTCAAGAATCCATTCAGACATATTCGTTATTTTTTATTTTGTATAGCTTTGTTCCCAGGCTCTGCCTGGGAATAAATACCCGGAGGCTATGCCTCCAATTACCGATTACCGATGAATGATTACCAATTACCGATTACCGATTTCCATTCTATAGCAATCCTTGCAGGAGTCGTAAACTTTTTACCCCACCCCAACCCTCCCCTTATCAAGGGGAGGGAGTAAGAAATTCACAAATGATTTAGAATTGCTATATTTGTGTCAGCCTCGATCAGATTTTGACAACTGCCAAAGTTGCATTTCATAACAGAGATGTTGCTCAAAAAGTTGACTTGCCTCCAATCCTTCAACCACGAGCTTTTTGAACCAGCGACGAAATATCCAGCGCAGGAATTTGTGGACGGGGGGAACAGTGATTGCAATCAAATCTGCAACATAGATCATTGTATTTAGTCCATATCGGCGGAAAGTATCCACATACAAATCGATTGTTGGCAAAATATGGGCGGAAATATCCTCAGTTTTTACTAAAGTGAATCCAGCCTGGTTTAATGCTGCATGAAGTTCCGTAACAACATGACAATTAGAGAACATTCCCTCTTTATAATTAGCATCAGATCGCAGCATATCAGCCAGCAAAACGTAACCGCCCTGATTGAGGATTTTGGCGGCACCGTTAGCAATATCAACAGCCGACATATACTGGCTACTTTCGCTAAAGAGAATAAGATCGTAGCAATGGGTTGCTTTGAAGTCTTCAAACCTCGTGAGGTGGAAGATTGCCCGATCGCCCGTACACTTAAGAAAGCGCTGTTGTTGGAACGGATCGGGTGCGAGCCCTTCGACTGCAAAACCTCGATCGAGCAAATAAGCCGCATTTCCGCCAATCCCGCAGCCCACATCGAGTATCGTATGAGTGCCTTTGGGGATCGCATCCAACAGTTTTACAGTATAAGCTTGCTGAGCGAGGCGCAATCGTGCGATCGTTAGTTCGTCAGCGGGCACAGGTAGGGTTTCCCAATAGCCGTAGTGAAGGTAGGGCGAATCTGTCAGGCCCAAATAGTAATTAAGCGCTGCATTTTGGTAGCGAGTTACCTTGGAAATTTCGATGGATTTTGGCTGCGGCATTCGGAAAATTTAGTAAGTTTTAGGATTTAGGGCAGAGTTGAAATTCTTCCCAGCGCTTGCATACCTGTTCATAGCACTCAACAGGAGAAATTGCCAACCTTTGCAACAAATTGATATCAATGTGACCGTTGGCGATCGACAAAAATATAATGGCTGCCTTGGGTTCGTAGCTATCAATGATTTGCAGCAGATTTGAAACAGTATTTTCCTCTATTTCTAGTTGCTGCAAATAAACGGTTGCCTCCAAGTCGGAAATAAATTGCAGATCGTACTTGATAGTATCTACGCTCCAATTCACAGAACCGTTAATGGGAGTATTGATTTTGCAAGCAACCAAGCCTCGTCCTTGATGCAAAAAACCATTCCAAGCAGTATGTCCGATCGGCAAAATATTCTGGTGAATAAACAAGTTTTGCCAGTAGCCAAAACTACCCTGCCAAACACTATCTTCAATTCGCATTTCTTTTCCATTAAAATATTATACGCTTCAGAACACAGATCCAATTACATCAGCGTTCATCTGTGTTCATCTGCTTATATCTGCGGTTAAAAAACCCCAATCCAATAATAAAAAAAATAATAAACTCACCATCATCCATACCTCGCAGATGAAAAACAACAGGTAAACAAATCGGCGGGCATCCTGACTCAGAGATGCAATGATCTCATTACAGTTGCGGGACAGCGCCGGATTCGCACCGAACTTTCCCCCTTACGTCTGATGGCTGTTCTCCATCAGAGCCGATCGATATACGGGGATATTACCACTATTTGGAACATTTGACAAAAAACCGTCCGCCTATTCACCAAAGTCAATATTTTCATACAAATCGGCCAGCGAAATTTCCACAGCAACAGAGGTTAAACTCAGCCGATCGCCCATACAGCTATATTCCGAAAAAATCCACTTATTCGCATCAGTTTTAGAATATTGCTCGACCTGTAGCCGATATTGGTCGATTAATAAATACTCCTGAAAACTAGGAATACTGCGATAGGCAGCAAACTTTTCATCGCGGTCATAAGCTTTAGTACCTTTAGACAGCACCTCAGCAATTAGCAGCGGATTGGTAATTGTATCCGTCCGTCCAGATTGCAGCTCGATCGGGCGCGCTACCACCATCACATCCGGGTAAGTATAATTATTAAGCTGCGGAACCCAAAGCCGCTGATCCGATGCAAAAATACTGTAAGGTTTACCCTTAAGACTCACCCTCAAAATAGCATTTAAGATGCTCGTAATTTCATTGTGATCCGGTGTGCCGCCAGCCATCAGAACAATCTCCCCATTGATAAATTCATGCCGATCCTGAGAATTGATTTCCAATTCTAGATATTCCTCAGCGGTGTAGGTTTTGGTTTCAACTTGCGCGATCATACACAACGCTCTCCTTTAATCTACTCATTTCATTTTATCTTAAAAATTTGGCTGATTCAACAGAAAAGTAGATTTTAATCATGCTAAGAAACAGGCAAGATGCCTGTTCCACAAAGAGGGAATTTTCTGGTGGGGCGTGAGTTTGGCATCAAGAAGAGGCAAGATGCCTGTTCCACAAAGATTGAATTTTCTTGTGGGGAGTAGGGGTTGGGCCGAAGAGCCCGCCCGCGCGATCGCACTTAACAAACTTACCGCAGCGGGACAAAGTTATAGCCAGTGCTTCCTCCTTGTTTAACTTGCACTAAAATCGGCTTACCAGCCCGATCGCCCGTGGGCAAAAACCTTACTTCTTCACTTGCTCCCGGTGTCGCAAAACTCGCATTTCTGAGTGCTTGTTGCAACCCTTCCCGCGTATTGCTTTGCCGCAAGCCTGCGATGACAGCTTGAGTCGCATCAAAACTTGTTGCGGTTCGCCAATTTACTACTCCTCCCCAACGGCGGCTGGCATTTTCTGGAAAAGTGCTACCGGGATTAGTTTCAGGATGCCAGGGAACAGGCAAAACAAGCCCGTCAACGTCCTTTTGCCCATCTTTTAAACTTTGAAAGGTGTACATTGTTGTGCTGCCGTAGAGTGGCAATTTGCCTTGATTGATGCGTGCCAGAGAAATAGCACGGTCAATGCGATCGATGTGGGGTGCTAGCATCAATGCTTCTGCTCCTTTGCTGACAGCAGCGGCGATCGCAATGTTGGGATTAAAAGAGGGTATTGAAAAGTCGCAAACAGTGGGAACTAATTTGCCTCCAGCAGCAGTAAGAGATGCCACAAATTCATCTTTAAATGATATATTATCCGGTGCTTGGGAGTCGTAACAAATAGCAATATTAGTTTTGCCTGCTGTTTTGACTGCATATTCTGCGAGGGGAGCAGCCATGACGCTAATATTGGGGACTGTCCGAAAGATGTAACTGCCAAATCCTGATAGATTATTGGCAAAGCTCGTCGGTGTCACCATTACCAGTTTTTCTTGCTGATAGATCGGAGCAGCTTCGAGAGATGCGTTGCTAGCATTGTGTCCAATTACTCCTAGTATACTCGGATCTTTTGTCAATGTCCTTGCAACTTCTCTGACAACCTCTTGACTGTTGTCATCGTTGACAATTTCTACTTGCAGTTGTGCGCCATTGATGCCACCGCTAGTATTTATTTCATCCTGAGCTTGGGCAACACCTCGAAGGATTTCTTGGGCAACATTGGGGTTGCTACCAATGGGGACGCTGACAGCAATTTTCAAGGAAGAACCATTGCGGGAACGGGCATTATTCAAATAGATAATGGTTTCCGGGTCGTTGCGATTTTGTAGCAGCGATTTCTGAAAATATTGGGCGGCAGCTTGGTAATTTCCCTCAGCAAAAGCTTTAACTCCTGCTTGTTTGTCAGGTGTTGCGTAGGAGGTCAGCAATATCTGATTTCCTAAACTGATACGATTGGCGATCGCTCCCGATGCGCTCGTTCCCGATGGACTCGCACCCGATGGACTCGCACCCGATGTAAATGTAGAAGTAGAAGTAGATATATCTGAACTTTTGGATGCGAATAAACCGGGAAGGAACTTGTACGCGCCAAATGCAATTAAGCCGAGAGCAACAATAAAAAAGATGGGCGGCGGACTTTTTATGTTGTTATCTTGGGACATGATTTTTTATCCTTATAAAATTTCTACAAATTCTACACAAAGGCTGTTAACTACAATCAGTATTCAAGAAAATTCTGTTAAAGTCAACTCATTAAATTCACTAATTAAGTTCATAAAAGTCATAATTGTATTTTTAGGCGGTCAGGATGCCCACCCCACAATAGTTTCATCGCGTGTTAGCTGTAAAATTTAGAGGCGGGACAATCTGAACCTCAATTTCTGAAACAGTCAGTAGTTAGTATGTCGGGTTGAAAATGAGTTTTACGCGACAATCCAAACAGTTCAATGAATTTCCAATATATTCGGATAGTGGGAAAACAAAGGGATGCGGGTACCAACAGTTTTGATCCGCACTTTTTTACCAGATTGTTTTGCTTGAATGAGCTTGCTTTGAACGTCGGAACTGTTGAATTTGAACCACCAAAACGTGTCTGAATTCTTAAACACGCCGGAGTTGGTGTGAATTAACCGGAGTTCGCTGGACTCGCCGGATCGCCGACTTTCCAAATCAATCAATTGAACCTCTTGTTCTTGCACGTTGGTGTAGTTTAACACTGCCACAGGAAGGTTGCAGACAACAACCCACATTAACAATGAGTTGTGAAAAAACAAATTAGACAGAAAATTGGCTCTAGTGTTACTGCGTTGAAAAGAATTGTTTCGGTTCATAAAATGCCCTCATAAATTCAAAATGGGATTTGATTGCATGACAAGCTTTAATTTGTGATGTCAGTCGATGATATTCTCCCGACCGTCCCCTTCAAAATTTGGCAATTATTGTTCTAACTTCAACAAATTTTTAATTCGCGCCTGTGTGGAAGGGTGAGTAGAAAATAGACTTCTATACCAATCTCTACCCGAAAAATTGACAATTAACAGCGGTGCAAAAGCGGGATTGGTTTGAATGGGTATTTGTCGTGCGCTGGTTTCTAAGCGTTGCAAAGCATTAGCTAAAGCGCGCGGGTTTCCAGTTAATTTTGCTGCACTTGTATCGGCAGAAAATTCCCGCGTGCGCGAAATTGCTAACTGAATTGCTGTAGCAGCAATAGGAGCCAAGATGACAGTTAAAATCAACCCGAAAGGATTGCGATCGCTGCGATCGCCTCCTCCCACTCCAAACCACATAGCATTGCTAGCCATCTGCGCTAACAGCGAAATCGCACCTGCAACCGTAGCTGCTACTGCTTGCGTCAGGGTGTCGCGGTTCTGGATGTGGCTGAGTTCGTGCGCGATCACCCCTTCGAGTTCGTCGTCTGACAGCAGATTCAGAATGCCATCAGTAAAAGCGATCGCTGCGTGTTCCGGGTCGCGACCAGTCGCAAAAGCATTGGCAGCCGGAGTCGCGATCGCGTACACTGCTGGCACGGGCAAACCCGCGCGTTGGCAGAGTCTTTCCACCATGCTGTAAATTTTCGGCGATCGGCTAGCAGTTACAGGTCGAGCACCGTAAGTTGCTAGCGCAATTTTATCTGAGTAATACCAAACACTGAAATTCATCGCAGCGGTCAAGACAATACCTATAATCGCACCACCTGTACCGCCGATTACTCCATAGCTAATGGTAGTTAACAGAGCGCTCAGCAGACCTAACAAAGCAACTGTTTTAATTTGATTCCACATCTCCGAAACTCCTAAATTTTCTACTTTTTTAACTCCGAAAATACCGGATTTGTCGCAGAAATAGCTTGTTTAATGTCTGTTTCATGATTTGATATTTACTCACGTTTAAGTGAATAGTGTTAACCTAATCAAACAAGCGGTAAAAGTCAATTCATATAATTCATTAATTTATTTCATAAAACTCATGAACTTCGAGTTCATAAAAGTCATATTTTGAAAATTGTTTGCAATATCGAGAAAAGCAAATATAGGACTTACGCAGTCAAAGGACAAAGAGTCCTTATTGACTAAGAGCTTTCAGAGAGGACAATCGTCCTCTCTAAAAAATCCACAAATCTACTTAAATATCGTCAGAAAATTCACCAAATTTCCAGTCAATATCAGTTTCTGCAACAGCCACAGACTGAGCAACTGGTGAATGATTAGGAGACTAATGATTAGGAGACTCCGGCGACTTCACCGAATTCACTTTTGCTACTGGTGATTTAGCCAGAGGTTCCGCAACAGCAACATCCGATTTTTTGACATTAATTACAGGTGATGCTGCTCCATTTTCTCCATTTTTGCTAGTTTGATTCCACATCATCATGCCCATCAAACCGTCAAGCAAACCCCCACTACCGCCGTTACCATTCACTGCGACATCGGGAACAACGCGAACGCTGCCATCTGAGATCGCCTGCATCAGTTGCAGCAGCGTGTAACTCTGGGTGCCGAGAGCGTTGACACCAACTTGATAAGCATCCGCTTTTGCTTGTCCCATCAGCCGAATCCCTTCTGCTTCACCGCTTGCGTGTTCGATCGCAGCAGTTGCACTCAGTTGGGCAATTTTCACCCCTTGTTCTGCCGCCACCACCTGATTTTGAATGTCCGCGATCGCAGTTGCGCGCACCAATTCTTGACGCTGCGACTGTGAGATGCGCTGCACATCGTAAGTTTTCTCCTGTTCCTGAGCAATTTTGCGATCGGTCAATGTTTGCATCAACTCAGGTGGTGGCGAAATCAAACCAATCAGCGTGTCCACAGCTTGCACGTCGTAGGCCCGCAGGGCTTGACGCACGTGTTCTGCCGCCTCTGCTTGGCGCTGGCTGCGGGCGATCAGGAAATCGAGTATTGTATATTCTTGAGAGGAATTGCGAAAATAATTGCCCACAATTGGACGCAGCACTTGGTCAATGAGATTCTGCATCGAACCTTGCCGCGAAATCACTCTCGGTGCATCCAAAGTACCGACATGAATGATCTGAAAAACTTCTAACTCAAACGTAAATCCGTCAAAAGAAAGCAATTTCAGAGCGCTTAACTTAGAGTCGTAGCCGTGTTCTCCACTGAACCGTGATGTGAAGTTTAAAACTACATCCGTAGTGGGGACAAGTTCGACTTTCATCACTTTTGTATTGATCGGATGTTTGCCGGGATAAAGCGGTTCGACCCACACACCTTTATCGCCTTTATTGACGAGATTGCCGTGGGTAAAAGCTACACCGCTTACATCTTGGTGCGATCGCCCCACATAGGAAATTACGACGCCTACATAGCCGATCGGCACTTCGGTCATTTTTACTTGTTCAACTTGCACAAACCAGGGATTTAGGTTCCAAGAACCCGATAGAATCACCTGTTCTTGCAGCCCTCTGCGCCCGCCACCCTTGATGAAAGATTGCGCTTTTTGGAAATTGTCGTGACCGGGAATTATGGGGCCAGCAATTTCACCTTCATCAATCGGAGTTCCGTCTAGCACGTTCGCAATTCCCACGCGATCTGGAGCAAGTTTGTATACTTTCAAGTCCGACGGCTGCATACCGTTTTTAGTGGCATTCGCAGAAGTAATGACCTCAAATAAAGCCGTATTGATCCGATAAGTACCTGTTGTGATAATGGCTAGCTGCCGCCCTTTTTCTCCACTGCTGGTGAGAAACTTCCGGGCATTTTGAAAATTGTCGCAATCGACGACTTTACCTAAAATCCGATCGGCAGGAATGCTGGCTCCGTCATTAGCAACAATTAAACCGATTTCATCTTGAGGAACGACAACAACAGGCTCTTTGCGAATGCTATATTGCCAGGGAAAATAACCAAAATGCCAGCCGGGAGGAAGGGTATCTGCTTGCAAACCTGCTTCGCCATCGAGAGCAATCAATCTACTGGATGGCAAATTTTTGCGAGAAAATTTCTTGGTAACAATTCCCACTTCTCGTTCGCCGATCGCGATCAGTCCCAAAATCCAGCCAATCTTAGGTAGGAAAATGAAAATTAGTACAATTCCTCCTACGGGATAGATCCACATCGGGATGCTAATTCCTGCTTCTTGGGCTGGTTGAACTTCTTGGGATTGGGGTGGCGGCGGATTGGTTTGAGCAGAAGTTGGTGGCGCGATCGCAGCAGCAGGAGTGAGCGCGGTTGCTAAAGATACTGTCAATGGTAAAAGCTTGCGAAGCCAACGTGATTTAGTCATAGTTTTTTACCTGTTTTTAAGCTAAAATGTACTGAAAAGTTGTTAGCTACAATTATTCAACAGGTTTCTTTTAAGGTCAATTCATTAAATTCATTACTTTAGTTCATAAAAGTCATACCTTTAGTCCGGCAGGGGCTGAAACCCGTACCCCCAAATAGTAACGGAGAAAGCGGCAGTGCCGTTTCTCTACCCCAAAATAATCCCCCTATCATGCTTCAAATCCGCCGGCGTCCGCCCAGCACATCCGTCTCCGTACTCTACTTAGGCTGACGGCATAACAGCAGCAGATTCAGCAACATTTCCTTGATCTTTGCCACTCAAACCAGTTCCAAATTCAGTATATTGCCGCACATTAGGATGGCGAAAACCGAGTACAATATCTTCTTTAGAAATGCCTGCTGCCAGTAAATCACTTGCTACTCCTTCTTCGGTGTCCTCATATTGAATCCAGATTTTATCGCCGATTAAATTGATGTGGATTGGTGTGGCGTGAAGGTATTTGGCCTCATTCCAACCAATATCCAACACTAAGTAGCTTCCTCGTTGATCATCAAAGAGAACTTGGGAAGTATATCCGTCAGGTATGGCAGCGCGGTAGCTGGCGTGTTCTTGCAGTATGGTTTTGATAATTTCTTGGTATCTTAATCGGGTATCCATTAAACTCTCGCCTCACTTTTATCATCAAAAATAATCACTTTTACAATCTGATTTTTTAATAACACTTGTACTAATTATATGGTAAATACGCTATTAAAAATCGGTCGAGAAATTGCCAAATAGAGACTTCTATTATAGAATAATTTGAAATTGAAATTTTGCAGCATTCTCAAGAACAGGCTTTCCGACCTCTTCCACAAAGAGTAAGTTTTTTTGTGGGGTGGGCATCCTGCCCGCCCGTCAAAGGCTTATTGAGGAACATTCCCTCTTTGCGAATGTTCCTCAGTAAAGACCCGTTGTAATGTATAAATCGCTGTTCGTCCATAAACAGACAGGTAATCACTTCATCATTTTGGAGCGACAAATCTGCTACAACCTGAAGAGTTCTATCAATTTCTTCGCCAGCTTGAACTGGCGCTTTCAGAACTACTAAAACATCTATATCTGAGTCGGGATGTGCATCACCTCGCGCTTGGGAACCGTAGAGCACCATTTGGGTGAGGCGATCGCCGTAGAGTTGCTCGAAGTGCGATCGTAATTGCGTCAGTATGTTCTTAAGCTTATAGTTAACGATCATATTTGTGGTAAATGATTGGAGGGCGATCGGACATTTACTATGTTAATATAATTTCACTAAATTGAGACATTACATCAATGCAGTCAACAATAATTAATTAGTTGCTTAACTGTGCCAAGCCTCATAATACTCTGGGAAAGGCATAGTTTGAGTGCATTGCGAAAGAATATCGTAGCACTTGCAATAAAGAGTAAAACTTTCCTGAGTAGGTATATAATTTTTTAGAGATTTTTTTAAAGGTGACACTGCTGATGAAAGCGGATATCTATTAATTATTTTACCCAGATTGTAAGCTGCATAAATGCGGCTATTTGGAGTGTTATAAAGTAGGTCTATTAATGTATAGATGACTTGTTCTTGCATTACATTAGCGTTTCCCAGGTATTGAATTGCAAAATTACTAATTACAAAATTGCTGTGGCGACTCAACTCAATCAGTAGCGCAACTGCTTGCTTATCATTAGTACCAAATTCGCCTAAAAGCCTGACCGCATCCCGAAAAATACCCTCATTAGGACTATTGTGAATTATATCAATAAGTGGCTGAATTGCTTTAGGAGATTTAGAGCAAATGTGCTCGAATGTTTCTTCGGCCCATCTACGTTTTAATTCGTCTTTACTCGATTCTTGTTCGTCAAGCAGCCAGCGGGGTAATTGCCAAACACCATCAAAAATGCTACGTTCAATAGTTCTGCCAGCTTTAGGAGGGGCGGGTGCAATTTTTGCTAAGCTAAAATGCGCTTCACTAGGAATAAATTCATCAGCACTTTTTTCTATCAGAGCGACTAACCTCGCGATCGCCTGCTCATTACCGGGAACGATTTTCCCCAAACACTCAGCAGCTTTTACACAAGTGTACTCATGCTGACTGTTTTGCATCATATTATTCAGCTCATATATCAATTGCTGATTGTTCTGACCAATGAATTCTAAGCTATTAAATGCTTTATCAATGATATAGCTCCCTTGATCAAGAGGAAAGATATCGAAAGTTGTACGAATTAAGTTAATAAGTGCATCGATTGCTTGTTGGTTGCCCGTTCCAATTTTTCCCAAACTGAGAGCCATATCTGCCAACGTAGCATTAGTAGCATTATTGCTACTGTTAAGCATCAGGTTAATTAAAGCAGGGATGGTTCGGCTGCGATCGCTCTCTTGGAATGCAGCTATAGCTGCTTTTGAACTTGGACAACTTTCCGTAACCCACATCTGCATCTCTAAATTGAAATAACCAAATGCCCATCTCATCAATTGCGAAAGGATTGCATCAGCACAGCTACATTCCTTAAACTCAGCAATACCTATCGCTGCTAAACAATACGCTCGGTATTCATAAAAACCTTTGCCCTCTAAAATACACTCCCGACATCCATCTTGAAATTCAACCAAAGCCTTAATAAACGCTTCCTTATTCTCTGTTAGTACATCCTCGCGGCCCAGCCACAATAAAATAACCTCTTTCCACTGGCGCTCAAAAATCCGGTAACTTGCTTTTGAGTCTTTGGGGTTGTCAGGAATGTGATTCAGGAAAAAGTTCCAATGATCAATGGTACCCGCCGCGAAATATTCCTGAAACGTGGGATGCCAGAAAGCATAAACGGGTTCTTCAGGTTCATCTGCATCCATTCCCACTTGATTCAGCCAACCCAAATCCAGGGCCAATTGCAGCAGAGAATCTTTATCCTTTGGCTTGCCCAAAAGCTGACAGACAAATTTATGTCGCAAGCGAAACCGAGTAGGTTCTTTATCGATCGCTTCTCTGGCCAACTCTCTCAGCTTAGCATTCAGCCGCTCTTGATTATTAGAGTCCCGGCGGAAATACTCTGCTTTCCAGTCAAAGATTTTATAGACAAATTTTTGATATAATTTCGCTTTTGTATCAGGCAAATCGCCATCTCGCCCTTGCCAAATTGCACACAACAGCGTCAACCTTAAAGGATTTCTGGCTAAATCCTTAATCCGTTCCTTTCCTGGTTGATGAATTGCTTGCCACAAGCGATCGCCCAATGCGCTATCTTTACTAAACCACTTCTCGATAAACTGCTGTACCTGGGGATAGGTGAACGGTTGAGTAATATAAAATTCAAAGCCATCCAAAATGCGGGGGTTAGCCTGCCAAACATTCAGCCGACAACTTGTTACTATCCGCACATGAGTCAGCAAACCCCTTGCAGATAAGGTTTCCTGCATCTCTGCTGCCATTTCATCTAGCCCATCTAACAGCAACCACACCTGCCGCTGTTCCAACTGACTTTTCCAAGCTGTCTGCAAGTTTTCAGTGACAGTTCCCTCTGCATCTCGCAGCCAATCATTAAATATGTAATCAATTATATTGGTCGCCAAACGTCCTAGAGAAACCCAAATCACCAAATCCTCTGTATTATCTAACAGCCAGAAAGCGATTTTCTGTAAAAGCGTGGTTTTCCCTCCTCCTGGTTCACCAATGATGGCAATTCGATCGTTTGTCTCAGTGCTGAGGAGTGTTGTGAGAAATTGGTTGTATTCAAATCTTTCGGTTTTGCTGTACCCCGTTGACTCATACAACAGCGAACCCTGTTCAGGTGATGAGTCGCCTCCAACCTTTTGGATTTGCTCCTGCTGCACTAAGGTCAAATCTACATAGATATTTTCATCAATCAGATCGCGTTTCATCTGACGAGGCATTAGCTTATTGCTGCTTAGCCGCTTCTGTTCTAGCAGCATCCGGCGACAAACCTCCTGCCACTTGTCGGGAGTGTCCTCAACAGCGAAATCTTGAGCGACAACAGTGCGATCGACAATCTCTTCCCAAGATACCCCTAAAACTCTACAGAAAGCCTTGAAAACTTCAGTGTTAACGCCTGCTTTTCCGTACAGAAAACGTTTCCAATTTCCTTCGGAGCAACCGTCAGCATAAGGGCCTCCTTCTTGCCAAATTTTCTTTGGTTCCAAAACTTTACTAGCTTCCACAAGCCATCTGGGGTCATCTACTGTCCACCCCTTTTCATTCCTTGCCTGCTTAATTTTTGCTATTCCCTGCTGAGAAGCCTTGAGCTTGGCCACGACTACACCTGAATTAAGCAATTGTCAAGATCGATTTTAGATCGAAATATGCACGATCGGAAGCCGATCTAGTGAAACCATGACAAATCAATCATTGTAGAAATGTAGGAAGCGAGGTTGGCCAACTAAATTTTCCTCAATCCAAACCACTACTTGACACAGAAAAAAGATGGCTAATTCCAAAGGATGCAAAGTCTCTGAATATCAACCCGTCGCGGTGCAACTTAGTCTTCCTTGGGGCGAGGAAAAAATTTACTATGATTCTCCCCCATCGCGAACTAAGGTCCGGAGTCAACGCAGAAGGGAAGTTAAAAAACAAGACTCGCAGAAAGTTGTCATTGTTCTGAACAAAAAGTCTCACTAATCATCGCATCTTGTAGAGAAGCGATCGCGTCTCTACAAATGCAATTTGGGAATTTTCACATAACAATCGGTGTGACAGGTTGAAACCTGTCGCTACACAATTAAAGTCCGCGCAACGCCAGACTTGTGCAATTTAACCCGCCTGCGCGGGTTTTGGCTTTGTAGGGGCGATTTCAATCGCTGCATCTGCGCTCGCTGCGACTTCAATCCTTACTCGCCAATTGCAAAAAGCCCGATCGCCCCTACAATAATCCTTAGTATCAACCAGTAACAATGCTCCCAATCCGCCGTCGTCCCCCCAGCACATCAGTCTCCGTACTCTACCTCAGCTACCAAATCGCCGTACCCGACGCCGAACCCCGGCACATCCTCGAAGAAATCGTCTGGGAAAAAGAAGCTGAAGTCGCCCAAAAACGCGATCGCACCCCGTTATCCGATCTTCACAAAAAACTCCCCTTTGCACCGCCTACTCGCGACTTTCTTGCCGCCCTTAAAAACGGCAAAACCACACCCGCTATCATCGCCGAAGTTAAAAAAGCTTCCCCCAGCAAAGGCGTAATTCGCGAAGATTTCGATCCAGTGGCGATCGCCCTAGCTTACCAACAAAACGGCGCCAGTTGCATCTCCGTACTCACCGATGAAAAGTTCTTTCAAGGCAGCTTCGACAACCTCGCTAAAATCCGTGCCGCCGTCGATTTACCCTTACTTTGCAAAGAGTTTATTATCTATCCCTACCAAATCTATCTCGCCCGGATTCACGGCGCCGATGCTGTATTGTTAATCGCAGCTATTCTATCTGACAAAGACTTACAATACTTTGTGAAAATTGTCAAGACTTTGGGCATGACAGCTTTAATAGAAGTTCACACTCTCGAAGAACTCGATCGAGTATTAACCATACAAGGCGTCAACCTAATCGGCATCAACAACCGCAACCTAGCAGACTTTTCCGTCAGCCTAGAAACTACCGGTCAACTATTAGCCTCGCGCCAAACCGAAATCCAAGAAAAAGGCATCCTCATCGTCAGCGAGTCAGGAATCCACACTCCCGACGACTTAACTCAAGTTGCCAGTGCTGGCGCCGGGGCCGTCCTCATAGGCGAATCTCTAGTCAAACAGCCCGATCCGGGTGCTGCTTTAGCCTCCCTTGCCGATCGCCCTCCCAGCCTGTGAAAGGCGAGACCGCTTGACAAACCACCCTTAATTCTGATAAAAAATGATTAAGTAGGTAAATAATGAGAATTTCTAGCCTGCATCGACTCAAGCGCTACTGTAAAAAAGAAATAGCACTCAAAGCTATATTGCATAGAAATATTTTGCCAGAAAGCAATTAAATCTATTCTGTAAGCCTGTCGATCGCAAGATTTAGCGTGTCCAACGCACCCAGCCCCGAATATTCGATCGGCAAAGCAGGGGTTATTGTACGGTTAGAAAACAAATAAAAAATCGGGCATCTAATGTTCACCTGTGATGCCTCATGCAATTGCAATGGGGTGTCGGTTCGCTGAGGTATATTAGCTTTCATGGAGCCAATCCCCCTTCCTTCGTACATTCATTATGAATTGCTACTTCAATTGTTAGAACGCAAAACGATGTTTGCTGTCAGTCCACAATCGCCGCAGCAGCAACAAGTTCACCAACTTATTATTACACTGCGTAAAGCCCTTGCCATTCAAAAGCAATTAGAACAAAGCTGCGAGCGATCGAACTTAGCGGTAGAACATCGCTGGTCTCTAAATGAAATTAACCATAAGGGAGTTAAAAGTTAAAAAAGTTAGAGTAGCGACGTGACGTATCGTATTTGATTTATTCTATATAACTCCCACAGAAAAACTTAGGACAATATCATGGACAACAAATTAATGCTGATGATTCCCGGCCCGACGCCGGTACCTGAAGCGGCCTTGTTAGCGATGGCAAAACACCCGATGGGCCACCGCAGCAAGGAATTTGACGCGATTTTTGCAGAATGTACCGAAAATTTGAAATGGTTGCACCAAACTAAAAGTGACGTGCTGAGTTTAACCGTTTCCGGTACCGGGGCGATGGAAGCTGGGATAATTAATTTCCTAAGTGCGGGCGATCGAGTTTTAGTCGGATGCAACGGCAAATTTGGCGAACGTTGGGCCGAAGTCGCCGAAGCTTACGGTTTAAACGCCGAAATTATTAAAGCCGAGTGGGGTCAACCTTTAGACCCCGAAAATTTCCGCGAAAAACTCGAAGCAGATACAGAGAAGCAAATCAAAGCTGTCATCATCACGCACTCGGAAACCTCCACCGGCGTCCTCAACGACCTCGAAACCATCAACCGCCACGTTAAAGCCCACGGTGAAGCTTTAATTATGGTCGATGCTGTGACTAGCTTAGGCGCTGTCAATATTCCGATGGACGCTTGGGGCATCGATGTCATTGCTTCGGGTTCTCAGAAAGCTTACATGATTCCTCCAGGTTTGGGTTTTGTGGCCGTCAGTCCCAAAGCTTGGGAAGCTTACAAAACTGCGAAACTGCCCCGCTATTATTTGGATTTGGGTAAATATAGCAAAGACGCTGCCAAAAATACCACTCCTTTTACTCCACCGGTCAATATGTTTTTTGCCCTGCAAGCATCGCTGCAGATGATGAAAACAGAAGGGTTGGAAAATGTTTTCGCGCGGCACAAACGCTTAATGACAACTACTCGCGCTGCTGTAAAAGCTTTAGGTTTGCCGTTGTTTGCTGCTGACGATGCCGCGAGTCCTGCGATTACTTCGGTTATGCCACCAGAATCCGTAGATGCTCAAAAAGTGCGGACTTTGATGAGAAAGAGATTTGACATTGCTCTCGCCGACGGACAAGACCATTTGAAAGGTAAAATCTTCCGAATCGGCCATTTGGGCTTTGTGTGCGATCGCGATATTCTAGCAGCAATTTCCTCTTTAGAAGTTGTGCTGAGCGAATTGGGTCATGAAGGCTACACTCCTGGTGCCGGCGTTGCCGCTGCTGCCAAATTCTTGGCTGAATCCTAATCTCAGTTGTTAAAGGATTTTAGATTTTAGAGAGTATCAAAAATCTAAAATCCTTTTAATATGCTTCGGATAACCAATCAAAGATTTTATCCAACTGTTCGAGAGTGACTAAACCATATTGCCACAGAACCATCGGCAAGGAATTCGGGTCCTTATCACGCTGCCGCTGTTTGTCACCGCCACGACGTTCGGCGACAGCAATTGACGCGGGGGAAATTGCCAAATCTTCTTGTAAAAATCGAATTAATCTAGTGTATGTAGCGGGTGCCATGTGATTTCACCTCTAAGTATAGGACACCATTTTCTGATGTGAACCTGATGTTTGTGATGAGTAATAAGCCAGTTTTAAATTTGTCTTGTTACCGTCGATAGCTTTTAAAACGCTATTAGCGGTTGAACTGCCAAACGTAATGCTGAGTGCGAGCGCACAAGCTAACCTTTCCCAAAAAGTGAAAGGTTTTGCAATTTTGCTGATGTCTGCCCGATCGACTTGCGATCGCGATCGAACCTAAACTGAATACCTCGGCATCTTTGCAGCGCGAATCAGAATAAATTCTGCTACCTAAAACTACTAAACCAGGTTCAGAGTTTAACTTCATCTGCCGAAATGCAGAATCCGCAAATCTACTTCGGCAAAATTAGTTAGATATTTCGATCAAACCCGAAACTGCTACCAGAAGTTAAGTTTGCCAATTCCCGCCAATTAACTTGGCTCGTAGCATATTACTTTAGATAGATGTAGTAGATTTTGCTCGATCGCCAGAACTTCCAGAGAATTTCTTTTCGTGTTGCTACACCTTGAGGCTGAGTATCGTCTCTCAGGATTGGTAACGAGTCACTGACTCGTCTCCTACCTGCGACCAACAATCTACAGCTTCCCGAAACAAGCTCAAGTCCTGACTGACTGAGATCGACATCGTAGCAAATCTTTCGGTGTTTATACTGAATGTTACATTAATATTCTAATAGATTTTATCAATTTTTGTAAAGTTTCTAAATTTTCGCCGGTATTCCGAAGGCAGGGGCAGTTCGGCAACGGATTCCGTAACGGATGGTAAAAAGAAGGAAGAAGGAAACCGGGGGATTGTTTATGGATGGAGGTTTTCGTTAAAAAACTCGATTTCAATACGATCGCCCTCTTTGACACCGAGTTCAGCAGCTCGCCCGCCCCGGAGTTCAATAACTCGATCGACAACAGTATCGGGCCCGTAGGTAGGACAAGGATCTTCAGTACAAGGAGGTGCAGAAACTTCGATCGCCTCAACCACCCCATCCCGCAGAAAAATCATATCCAGAGAAATCTTGCAATTTTTCATCCAAAAATTGACCCGCCGCGCCGATTTAAACTCAAACAGCATTCCTCTGTCATCCGGCAAAGAAGTTCTGTACATTAAACCCATAGCCTGCTGTTCCACGGTTTTCGCCACTTCGAGTTCGATTGGGCGATCGCCTATCCGAGCTCTAGCAGAAACAGGCAGCACTTGCCCCGATGTTGTCCCCGTCGGAGACTGCGAGGCCAAAATACCAGTAGCACCAGCATTCGCGACAGGTAAAGTCGGCGAACATCCCAGCAAAAATATAATTACTCCAATACCGAGCAAATTAGTTAAATAACTCATAATGATTTTAGATTGTTGACTGTTGACTGTTGACTGTTGACTGTTGACTGCGTTGAGTGATGACAACTGACAACTGTCAACTGACCACTGACTAATGACTGATGACTAATGACTTCTTCAAGCTTCCCGCATCACATAGCCAACACCGCGCACGGTCTGAATTAAGCGCTTTTCGCCCTCATCTTCAATTTTGAGGCGCAGATAGCGGATGTAAACCTCAATCACATTCGACTCGCCCAGAAAGTCGTAACCCCAAACATTTTCCAAAATTTGTTCCCGAGTCAAAACCTCGCGGGGATGTTCCATCAAATACTTTAGCAGCTCAAATTCTTTCATCGTCAGGTCGATCGCCCGTCCATTGCGTAGGGCCCGCCTAGAGGCCAAATCCAAAACTAAATCGCCAAACCTCAATTGTTCGTTGCTGCTGTTATCCGGCTGCAAATACAAGCGCACCAACTGCAAAAACTCCTCAGTGCGGTAAGGTTTGAGAAAATAATCATCCGCCCCAGCTTCCAGACAAGCTACGCGATCGTCAACTGTATCACGACCGACCAATAGCAGCACCGGCACCCGATTGCCAATACTTCTGAGGTAAGAACACAGTGACAGCCCCGACTCAGGGCCAAGTATGCGATCGATTACAATCAAAGCTGGCTGCAATTCATGAGCTAAATGTTGGCCTGTGGCGGTATTAGAAGCCACTACCGCTTCGTAGCCGGAGGATTTTAAGTCGAGACTCAAGTGTCCGGCGAGAACTTCGTCTGTTTCAACTAGCAGGACACAGGGATTGCGATCGAGAGTAATTGCAGCCATTAAATTGACCGATGAAGACCATAACTGTTCTAGCACGTCTTAAGGAAGAGAGGGAGAGTGGGAGAGAGGGAGAGGGGGAGAGGGAGAGAATGGGAGAGTGGGAGAATTACAAATTACCAATTACCAATTAAACTATTTGGCATTTAAATTGAAGCTCGATCGCCACGGGCTCTCCTGCCCGCGCCACAAGAGTTTAAGTAAAAAGTAGTTTACAAATTAAATGCACTACAGCTTACCAATTACCAAATTGAATAATTTATGACCATCATCGTATTCGGCAGTATCAACATCGACTTAGCAGCAAAAACTCCCCGGTTGCCGCAGCCAGGGGAAACTATCATCGGTAGCAATTTTTTCACAGCCGGCGGTGGCAAAGGAGCAAATCAAGCCGTCGCCGCCGCCCGTCTCGGCACTTCTACCCACATCATCGGCCGCGTCGGCAACGATAAATTTGCTGAAGAATTATTGACCAATTTACAATCTTATGGTTTAAGTACAGACAATGTATTAATAGACCCAAACACTCATTCAGGAGTGGCAATTATCGCCGTAGACGAGACAGGTCAAAATAATATTATTGTGATTCCGGGCGCGAATAACAATGTCGGTGAAGCAGATATAGAACGTCTCAAAAAACTTTTAACAGCAGCTACATCCTTGCTGTTACAGTTAGAAATTCCGCTGGAAGTTGTCCAAAAAGCTGCGAAAGCTGCTCGTCAAGCGGGGGTGCGAGTTATTCTCGATCCAGCACCGGCTAGGGCGGATTTGCCACTGGAACTTTATCCGCTAATTGACATTATCACGCCGAATGAAGTGGAAGCCAGCCAGTTAGTCGGTTTTCGGGTGAAGGACACCGAAACAGCGATTGTAGCTGCCAAACACTTGCAGGAGCGTGGTGTCAAGAATGTTATTGTCAAATTGGGCGATCGCGGGGCTGTTGCTGTTACGGCGGATGAAACCTTTTTTGTACCGGCTTTTGCTGTGGAGGCGATCGACACTGTGGCTGCTGGCGATGCTTTTAACGGCGGGTTGGCCTCTGCATTAGATGCCGGTCTTTCCTTGTCAGAGGCGGTGCGGTGGGGCGCAGCAGCGGGCGCTCTGTGCACAACTAAAGTGGGTGCTCAAGGTGCTATGCCCGATCGCGCAACTTTTGATAAATTTTTGCATAATTTAACTTGAATTTGTCAGGTGCGTATTAGTTGAATTTGTCAGGTGCGGAAGGCGCACCCTACTTTGACTTTTAAAGCGCGCATTAGTTGAATTGGTAATTTGTAAGGTGCGGAAGGCGCACCCTACTTTAACTATTTTTATTTAATCGTCGTCTTTGAATTCTTTGGCTAAGCGATCGAGTCTGTCGTTCGTTTCTTTAGTAAACTTGAGTAACTGAACGCTGACAATCTCTGATGCTAACCCGCCAGCCGTGGTAACTCTTCCTTCTGGGATTTTTCCCGAAAACAACATTCCGATACCTAAAATACTCAGACAAGCACTTAACATTGTTAACCCAAGAGTCGCATTAAAACTGGATTTAGCTTGACGTAAACGTTCTCCAATGACATCACGCTCGATTTTGTCGGAATTATCAGAGGGCGATGGTTGGTTGTTTTTTAATTTCTTGTTAGGCATTTGTTTTGTTTGAACTCTATAATCCTATTGAAATGCAAGGAAAGTTGAGTTCAAGGTTAAGATCAGTTGAGAAAGAAGGTTGAGGGAGTTGACTTTTGGTTGACTTGTAGTTGAGATTGGATTTATAATCACATTAATTTTCTCTGGAGGCATCATGGGGCGATCGCTAAAAGTTTCTCCAGGGTACATAGAAAAAGTCAAATCGGCTGTAGGGCGCAACGGCTTCCCCAGTCAGAAGCTTTTGGCTGAGGAATTGGGATTATCCCTATCGACTCTCAAGACCTTTCTGAGGGGAGCTCCTGTTGATTATATAAATTTTGTTGAAATTAGCCAGAAATTGGGGTTTGAGTGGAAAACCATTGCGGATCAAGAAGTAACAGACTCCCAGTCACCTCAGCCGAGATCACAACAAACCTGTGAGGACATTTCCCCCTTCATCACGGGCAATCCCATCACCAATCCGCGCTGCTTCTTTGGACGCCAGAAGGAACTCAAACGCCTATTCGACTTACTGAAACGCCGTCCCCTGCAAAATGCTGCCATTATCGGCAAGGGGGGCAGTGGCAAGACTTCTTTGCTGCACTACTTGAAAAATATTACCACCACCCCAACAGAACAGTTGCGTCCGGGTCAAAAATCTGACTGGTTGCCCCATCCAGAAAACTATCGTTGGATTTTCGTAGATTTTCAAGATGCGCGACGGCAGAGTCGGGAAGGGCTGCTGCGCTACATTTTAGAATCCCTAAAAATGTCAGTTCCCAGCCCTTGCGACTTAGAGAGATTTATGGATGCGGTTAGCAGTAATTTACGTCAGCCTACAGTCATCCTATTAGATGAAATTGGTGTAGGTTTACAGCGCTGTCCCGAATTAGATGATGGGTTTTGGGAGAGTTTGCGCTCTTTGGCGACTAACCAAACCAATGGGAATTTAGGCTTTGTCTTGGCAACTCCAGAATCGCCGATGGAATTAGCGCGCAGTACGGGACATAGTTCGCCTTTTTTCAATATCTTTGGATATACCACAACTCTGGGAGCTATGACTGAAGATGAAGCGCGCGAGTTGATAGCCAGTTCGCCCATTCCTTTTCCGGCTGAGGATGTCGAGTGGATTTTGAATCAAAGTAAATGCTGGCCTCTGCCGCTGCACATTCTTTGTCGAGAACGATTATTTAGTCTGGAAGATGGGGAAATGGGGGATAAGTGGCGTGAAGAAGGGTTACAACAGATGCAGCCCTTCACTCATTTATTTGAGAAACTTGTCTAGCGATCGTTATATTTATGAAACTACTCAAAATTAAGTACGTAAAGCAATTTGATCGCAAGCCCTGGCATTTATCTGTGGGCTCAATTTAAAATCTAAAATCTAAAATCTAAAATCTAAAATCGGATGACCTCACCAAACGTGCCGCGCAACGCCTACACAGATTCACCAGAAAAGCATCCCAACCTAATTCTGGGTAGCCTGCAACTGCTGTTCTGGATTTTCTTTCGTCCCTCGGCATTGCTTAATCATGCAGAGCGGATTGACCGGGATTTAAACTCTAACTCAGCTAGACGGAGGCATTTACAGTGGGAGAGTCCAAAATTGTGGCGGTTCATGCTCCCGTCATACTTGGTTCTGCCTTTATTAATTAGTTTGTTGCTAGGTTTGGTGCTGTGCATATGGGGTCAGTTTATTGAAAACACTATATTTCGCGTGGCGCTCGGCTTCGCATTTGGCTTGGCGTTATTCATATCAGTTCAGTTAGGTAATAACAAAACACTTTATGTTGCCTTTAATGTATTGGGGAGCTATGGGATTACCATCGCGCTAGTAGCAACTTTCGGCTGGAAAGTTATTATGTTCGGAGTCGGGGTGCCGCTAGCCCTAACCCTAATGAATTGTATTTTGTTTATGGTTTGGGGAGGCTTTGTCTACCTAACAGGTGGAGATAAGGGCCCAGAGCAGGGCAAAAAAATAATAATTAACTCCGTTATCGCCTTCTCTCTCCTATTCTATACCGCCATCATCTCTCTCCTATTATACGCACAAATAATGTACCCAGTGACACCCAGAACAGAGGTTGCGGTACATTACATGAAAGTTCTGTTCGGAGCCGGGGTGGTGCTAGCCCTAATGTGTTTGATTTATGGATGCTTTCTGTACATAACCGATCAAGGAAAAGAGGAGAATGCCAAGCAGGCCAGACAATTAATAATCAACTCCATTATCGCTATCTTTCTCCTATTCTGTGTCCCCATCATCTCTCTCGTATTATACCGAATAATGTACGCACTCACACCCATAATAACAGAGGTTGCGGTACATTACATGGCTGAAATGGCTGGGTTTAGCGTAGCATTTATCTTGAATTTGTGGCTACCTGTGGTAATCTATCCCTTTCTGATAATATGGAATACCCTGCTTTATGAACTGGACAAACGACGCAAACCCACTAAACCTAGTTTCTTACGTTGGCATTCCGCTTTTTGGGATGAGCGGCAGCGCCTTCCCCTACAAGGCTTAGACCAGCACGTTCTTTTAGTAATGAGGCGGAATCCAGAAGAGGGCAAAGCTGCACTCAACTATTTAAACACAAGCCGCCAGCGTTGGGCGGCACAAGAGGTACAAATTGAACTTGATGTACGGGAATTAGAACGTTGTACGGATGTAGCTGCTATCGGTAACGCCTACCGCAATCTAGCCCTTGGAGGACTGAATAGTCCAGTTAGTTTCCTCCTAACTAGCTTTAGTCGCATCAGCGAGGATGTAGCAGCAGCCCTCAACCAAAATAGTGCTTACAACCAGCGTTTAGCCCTCAGTGCTGTAGCAGAAAGATTAAATGGTTTAATTGGAGAATTGACCCGCAGTGGTGACAAATATGCAGTACGTTTTCGCCCTATTGCATATAGTTGGTATGAAATTGTCACCGACTATGTGCGGGAACTAGCAGAAGTTGTCGAACTGCGACAAGAAATCGACAACCCTTATATAATCGGCGTACCCCTGACAGAACAACAGGAAATCTTTGTCAAACCCGTTGACTTAAGTGGAACTTACATCAGTACGCGCATCGAGCAATTACTGCTAGACCGCCGCCGCCCTCCTTTGTTACTCTACGGTCAGCGGCGCATGGGCAAAACTTCCCTACTCAACAACTTGGGGCGCTTGCTACCCAGCAATATCATTCCCATGTTTGTAGACTTGCAAGGCCCAGTTTCATCAGCAAGTGATTCTGCTGGGTTTCTCTACAATATCGCTAGGAGTATGGCAGACTCAGCCAAGCGCCAAAGTGCGTTAACTCTTCCATCTCTTAAGCGCGAAACACTGCAAGATGACCCTTTCACCCGCTTTGATGAATGGCTGCGCGAAGTAGAAAAAGCGCTACAACAAAATATTGCTCTGCTTGCCTTGGATGAATTCGAGGCGCTAGATAATGCCATCACAAAAGGACGCTTTGATCAGGAGGATGTTCTGGGAATGTTGCGTCACCTGATTCAACATCGTCCCCGCTTCAAAGTGCTGCTAGCTGGTTCCCATACAATAGAAGAATTTCAGCGTTGGGCTAGCTATTTAATCAATGTCCAAGTCGTTCATATCAGCTACCTGAAACAACCAGAAGCGCGTCAATTAATTGAGCGACCCGTTCATGATTTTACCCTGCGTTACGAACCGGATGCGGTTGAGCGAGTCTTGCAACTCACCCGCTGTCACCCTTTCCTAATACAACTCCTCTGCGCTGAAATTATCGCACTAAAAAACGAGCAAGATCCATCTATCCGCCGACTAGCAACCTTAGCCGATGTAGAAGCAGCAATACCAGAGGCTTTAAGTGTTGGCAGTTTCTTTTTTGCCGATATTCAAAGCAATCAAGCAGATGCAGCAGGATTAGCTATTTTGCAGTTTTTGGCAGCACAAGGAGAAGGGGCAATAGTCAGCCGATTAACTATTTTGCAACACTTTCCCGATAAATCCGATGCTCTCAATTTACTTCTGCAACGCGAATTGATTGAGGAAGTTAGTGAGGGCTACCGTTTCCAAGTTGAATTAATTCGCCGCTGGTTTGCATCACCTCTGTCTGTCCAGTAGTCTACGGCGAGATAAAGTAGATATTGCCTGTAGGGACACAACACTGTTGTGTCCTTCATAACTCTAACTACTTTAGCTTTAACCCTGCGGCCGCTGAATAATTGTTTCAACTACCCGCCGCTTGACTTTTGGATCGATACCAATCAGCCGCACATATTCGCCGCCGTGTTCCGCCAAACAAGTTTCTAAAGATGCAACCACATCTTTTTCTTGTTCAGTTTTAATCGTCGCGCAACTTTGCCAAGAACCAGTTTTAAATCGGCGATTATCTGCATATTCCATGCCAATTTTGCAGCCTCTTGCTAATAACTGCTTTACTTGTTCCAATACCTCGGAACTCAGCCGCGCCACATGACCGTTACCACCTTCAGAACTTGGCTCCTCGTAAGCCTTATAATATTTGGATGACGGGTCGTTTAATTGACTTTGCGTTGGCGCAGCAGCAGGAGCATTGGTGGTTCCTTGAACGTTGAACAGCCGCGATTGGTTGTATTCATCTACTAAGCGCATTTCCTTAATCCGCTTTTGTTGACCCACCATCAAACTGCCCATTTCTAATAAATGAGCGAGACTGAAATTCGGATTATGGAAATCTGGCGCTGCTTCCAAACTGTTTACCAAACGCTTGGAAACTCGCTCGATTCCTATTTTGTGAATGAATTCGCGGATTTGCTCGTCATAAATGCGCGATCGCAAAGCACTAAAAAAGTCGATCGCCTGATCGGCAAAATTATCGACTAACGCCACAATATCGGTTTTTGACAATTTGTCAGACTCAAAAATTCCCCCAACAATGCCAATTTTATCATCCCGGCTCGGTTCCCAATAAAACTTCTCCATCCGCCCGTCGCGAATCAGCGGCGCGTACAGCGTAGAAAAATCATTTCCCGTTACAATAATCGGCACTCGATCCAGTGGCGTACTGTCATAACTTCCCGGTAACTGCACATTAGTTGGATTATCAGCAATATTCATCAGAGTCGCATTGACCATCTGAGTATTGACAGTATATTGAGTAGTCGAATCGAACCTGCCAGCACCAGCATCCAAATCGTTAATAAAGATGGCGCACATCTCGCCGCGCACCTTAATTTGCTCCGCAGCTTCCCGGTAGCGCAAGCGAATTAAACGCGCCGGATCTCCTGCATCCGGGCTTTCTAATTCCCCGCCAGATATCATCACCGGTTCAAAGCCCATCCGCCGAAAAACCAGTTCGGTTTGAAAAGTTTTGCCTTCTCCTTTGCGGCCATGAATTCCCAAAATTAGGGGGACTCTTACTCCGGGCAATTTTAAAAAGTTTTTAGTGATGTGCACCGCAACTTTATCGAGAAAGTTAGGAGAAATGTAATAACTCATCAGTAGATTTGTGAGGGATTAATTGTTGTTACTGTTATGATTTTATGACAAAACTAACAGCCTGCACCGCTAACCTGGATTTTTACCGTACAATCGAGGTCTACATATTATGTGTTAAGGAGCGATTCGTGAGTCCAGAAACCTTATTAAAAGAACCAAGCGTGCAAGCCGAAGCCAGTCCCTTCAGTTCTGAGAGCTTCGACAGCTATGTAATGACGACTTACGGGCGTTTTGCGATCGCCCTAGAACGGGGCCTCGGCTGCCGCGTTTGGGATACCGAGGGCCGCGAATATCTCGATTTTGTGGCGGGTATTGCTACCTGCACGCTGGGACACGCCCACCCGGCAATGATTGCAGCGGTAACTAAGCAAATTCAGACCCTGCACCACGTTTCTAACCTTTATTATATCCCCGTACAGGGCGAGCTGGCGAAGTGGCTTGTAGACCATTCTTGCGCTGACAGAGCCTTCTTTTGCAACTCCGGCGCGGAAGCTAATGAAGCGGCAATTAAACTCGCCCGCAAGTACGCCCACGAAAAATTAAATATCTCGAATCCGACAATCATTACGGCCGTTGCGAGTTTCCACGGGCGGACTTTGGCGACAATTACGGCAACGGGACAGCCTAAATACCAAAAGGGTTTTAGCCCCTTAGTGCCGGGATTTCACTATGTGCCCTACAACGATATTAGTGCGATCGAAAGTGCGATCGACCAACTCGACAAAGACGAACGCCAAGTAGCTGCAATTATGCTGGAAGCGCTGCAAGGCGAAGGCGGAGTTCGCCCCGGAGATATCGCCTACTTCCAGCGCATTCGGGAAATTTGCGACGAAAAAGGCATTTTGCTCATTCTCGACGAAGTGCAAGTCGGGATGGGACGCAGCGGCAAATACTGGGGCTACGAAAACCTCGGCATTGAACCGGATATCTTTACGTCTGCCAAAGGATTGGGCGGCGGTATCCCGATCGGCGCTATGCTGTGCAAATCTTCCTGCGATGTATTTGAACCGGGAAGTCACGCCAGCACTTTCGGCGGCAATCCTTTTGCTTGCGCTGTAGCTTTGTGTGTGTGCCAAACTTTAGAACGGGAAAACCTTCTAGAAAACGTGCAGCAGCGCGGGGAACAGTTGAAAGCAGGGCTCAACAAGTTGGCGGCCGAATATCCGCATTTAATTGCCGAAGTGCGCGGCTGGGGTTTGATTGTCGGGATGGAATTGCAAGCTGATATCGAACTTACATCCGCTGATATTGTCAAATCTGCCATCGCCGCAGGAGTGCTGTTGGTTCCTGCAGGGCCGAAAGTGCTGAGATTTGTCCCGCCGCTGATTGTCACTGCCGCTGAAGTCGATCGAGCTCTGCTGGCAGTGGAATCAGCGCTGCGCCCTCAAGCAGTACAGTAAAATCTACGAAGTTGATTTTTGTTAGCTGTAGCGCTGAAACTCGCGCAATATCCTAGATAAGTCACTTACTCCAGGACACACTCTTCCTCAGAAACCTCGTTTCTTTCGAGATTTCTCGTTACTAAACCCAATAGTTTCCCAGAAACCGGGTTTCTTAACGTAAGTCCCATAAGGGTAAAAGTAAACCCGTCCCGCTGCAAGTCTGTCGGGGCGGGTTTGTCAAGTTTAGAAACGCCTGTGAAACCTGCCGCCACAGGGTGACGGCGCGTTTAACCGCAATTTTACTAGGCACGCGCAAAATCATACTATTAGCGATCGTAGGTGCTAGTTTCGCCATAGCGTGTCTGTTGGGACTTGTCAATCCTGGTTTAACTATTTCGGGCCCTTGTGACTAAACCGAGTACCGTTATAGTAGGAAGGGCAGGTGAGGACGATTGCATCCTCAAGTAATTTTGGGAAGCACTTTCAAGAGAGAAAATATGTAATCCTCGTCACAAAAATTTTTCGTAATGCTTTGTTCATCAACTGTATATTGTGAGAGAATAGAAAAACCAAGGAGGTGATGTTGATTGCTACACCCGGCTATCCAAGTTCGTTTGTATCCTACCCAAAATCAACAAATACAAGTAGCTTCAATTTTTGGGTGTGCGCGTTGGTGGTCTAATTATGGTCTAAATAAATCAATTGAAGTTTATAAAAAAACTGGTGAAGGAATTGGATGCTTAGGGTTCAACACACTTTTACCGACTCCCAAAAAAATAGATGAAAGTGGAGGGTTAGGTGAGTTTTACAGCCAATTTTTGCAATTTACTCCGCTCAAGTTAACCACGACATACAAATTTTTTTTTGATGAATTTGCGGGGTTTTATAACTTCCCATTTCTAGATAAAAAACAGTCATTTCAGTATCCTCAAGACGTTAAAGTTGTAGCGGGTACTAAGAGGTTCCGATATAGGGAAATAACTAAGCCCAAAATAAATAGATATAGATTAAGTGAGGGTGAAATTTATAATTCAATTATTAGTAAAAAATATTCAGGGAAATATCTTGCATCTATACTGACTGAAATCCAAGCTAAGAACCCGACAATAAAAGAAGGTAGGATTGCGGGCATTGATTGCGGGAACTTAGTCGAGATTGATAGAGGGGTTTCCACTTCCAAACTTTGTTCTAATTGTTTCCATCAAATGACCGAGATGCCATTAGATATGAGGGAAGGGACTTGTCCTCACTGTGCTAGCGATCGCGATCGGGAGGGGAACGCAACGATAAAGATAAAAGCAGAAGGTATCAAAATACTAAAGGCGGAAGGTTCAGCCGTTTCGGCTTTAGGAGGCGAGGTAAGACCAAAGCTGGGACGAAAGTCTCAGCTAAGGCACTCGCCTATGAGTACAGAAGCCCCTACTATATTCGGTACTACGATTTAGCGGTGGGTAGTTCACTTGGTTGCACGGAACCAGCGCTCCTATGGTTAATAGTTTGGCGGAATGCACGATGGACGAACAGCGTCGCAAAACTGATGTTAATATGCTCCAAGCGCTGCTGGAAAATCCTGGCGACTCAGGAATAGATTTGATTTTGAGTACGAACCCAAAGTCGATCGACTTTGGGTTCGTGCAAACGCTTTATTTGGAAGAACCAATACTGACGCGAGAAAGTTTGCTTAAAGCTGCAAAATTTTTCCAAAGGGCGATCGCACCCTTAGAATCTGTAAAGGGCAATTATAAATTGCCCGAAACCGGGGCAGCTTATCTGGCTTTTTTAGCAGAAGTATTGCAGGCAGTGGCGCGCGGCGCTGATTCGCAGCACCTGTACTCGCTGCTGAGAAACAATTTAGACAAACTCGACCAAAATTTCGCACAACTGCTGCGCCACTGGGCCACTTTGGTGCTCCCTGCTGCCAAAGAATCCGAGACTAGGCGCATTGCAGCGTTAATCGGCAATCTGAGCAACAAAATTGGGCGGTTTCCCCTCGGCAGCAAAGCTCATAACTTGGAAATCGAAATTGCCGGTTACGAAACAGTTGCTAAGGTGTTTACCCGCAAAGACTTTCCCCAAGAATGGGCGGTGATGCAAAACAATCTGGGCAACGCTTATAGCGATCGTCCCAAAGGTGATAAGGCTCAAAATATCGAACAGGCCATCGCTTGCTTTGAAAATGCCCTACAAGTACGCACGCCCGAACAGTACCCGGAACAGTGGGCGACGCTGCAAAACAATCTGGGCAACGCTTACAGCGAGCGCCTCAGGGGAGATCCGGCAGACAATCTAGAACAGGCGATCGCCTGCTATCAAAACGCGCTGCGAGTTCGCACCCGCGAAACTTTCGGGGAAGAGTGGGCGAGCACTCAAAACAATCTCGGCCGTGCTTACAGTCGGCGGCTGCGGGGCAACCGAGCTGAAAATCTGGAACTGGCAGTCGCTTGCTACCAGAATGCTTTGCAAGTCTACAACCGCAAGGTGTTTCCCCGGCGTTGGGCCACAACTCAAAATAATTTGGCAAATGCTTACTGCGAGTTACTGCGGGGCAACCGAGCTGAAAATCTCGAATACGCGGTTACGTGCTATCAAAGAGCTTTGCAGGTGCGGACTCGGGAAGCTTTTCCGCAGCAGTGGGCGACGACTCAAAGGAATTTGGGCCGGGTGTTTGTCGATCGCATCAAAGGCGATCCGGTGGAAAATTTGGAAATGGCGATCGCCTGCTATCAAAATGCTTTACAAGTCTACACCCGCATCAAATTTCCCGAAGTCTGGGCTTCGATCCAAACTTACCTCGGTAGGATCTACAGTCGGCGGGTGAAAGGGGAAAAAGCCGAAAATATGGAAATGGCGATCGCCTGCTATCAAAATGCTTTGCTGTTTTGCAACCGCCAAAAATCTCCCGAACGCTGGGCAATGCTGTGTGCCTACCTCGGCCGCGCTTTCTGCGAACACCTGAAAGGGGAAAAAAACCGCAACCTCAAAAGCGCGATCGCCTGCTATCAAAATGCGGGCGAAGTCTACACCAGGCAGGCATATCCCAACCGCTGGGCCATGCTGCAAATTTATCTCGGCAGGGCTTATTCGCAACTGACCGAGGCGGAAAACTTGTCCCACATGGAAAGCGCGATCGGTTGCTATCACAGCGCCTGTCAAGTCTACACTCGCGAAACCTATCCCCACCGCTGGGCTGAAATTTTATTTTATTTGGGTCAAGCTTACCGAGTTCGAGGCGACTTGCTTCGCGCCTACGGGGTTTTTACTGCTGCTGTCGATACTGTGGAATTCTTGCGTTGCGAAGTTGGGGTTGATACAGTCGATTTTGGCGATCAGACGAGTACCGCAAAAGTCAAATTAACCCGCACCTGGGCTGGACTCTATAAATGCCTGGTGCAAGTTTGCCTGGAACTCGGCGCTAGCCAACCTGAATATTACGCTAAGGCCCTGGAATACGCCGAACGCCACAAAAATCGGAATTTGGTAGAACTGCTGGTTAAATGCCACTTGACTCCGAAAGCCGAAATTCCTGCAGCGGTGCGAAGCGAGTTGGAGTCGCTGCAACTGGAAATAGCGGGGGAACAGCGGCACCAAGAACAGGGAGAACCTGAGCCGAACACGACCTTGATTTCTGAGGGCGATAGCCAAGGTTTGAGCAGCGGTTCTCTACTGCCGAACTCGGACTTCATGCACTTAAATCTATTGTGGAAGCAGTTTGATAGGTTGATTGCGCGGGAGGTGCAGGCAAACGATCCTTTCTTCAGCCTAGCTCACAAAGTTGAACCGATCGCTTTCGAGCAAATTCGCCAATTGTTGCCTGATGACAATTGCGCTGCTGTGGTGTGGGCGAGTTTGGGAGAGTTGCTGGTTGCTTTTGTGGTGGTAAAGAGTGCACAATATCCCGCCGTTCACCTGTGTTCGCCGGAAAATGCTTTGGCTGCCGAAAGTTGGGCCCAGGAGTACCTCAGCGCTTATTCTGAACAAAAAGGTCGCTGGATCAATCATCTCCCGGCTCGCCTCAAACGCTTGGCATCGCTGCTGGAAATCGATCGAGTGGTGGCGCTGATTCCCGAGAATTGCGATCGGCTGATTTTTGTGCCGCACCGATTTTTGCACGCTTTGCCACTCCACGCTTTGCCTCTGGCTGCGAGAGACGGGTTTGAGGATGGCGGGGGAATTTTTAGGTCTGGGTGGAGCGATCGCAGCGGTTTTGATGGGGAAACCTACAGCCTTTCGGATTTTTCTCAAAGTTCGTCTTTTGGCGACGTTGCAGCGCCTGCTGCTTATTTGATCGATCGATTTGCCGGAGGAATTCGCTATGCTCCTAGCTGTCAGCTATTGCTGTTGAGACAAAGTGCACATGGAGCGGCTATTGGTCGGTACAGACCGCGTTTGCAGCAGCTTTTGGCAATTCCAACTTTCACCAGAGATGCGTTCTACAGTAACATTGAAATCGGCAATATTTCCCAGTATTTTGCCAGTACAGAAGTTGTGCGCCATAAGCCGGCAATTAAAGAGGCTTTTTCCCAAGAAATGTCTGCTAATAATGGGGATTTGCCCCAGCAAATAGGGCAGTTGCAGCAGAAAAAATGCGCTCACTTTGCTTGTTTTAGTTTGCTTAATTTGGCTTGGCCACTGAAATCCGCCGTGTTTTTGAGGAATGATTCTCTGAGTTTGGAGGAAATTTTTAATCTGGATTTTCGGCAATATTTTTTAGTTACTTTATCGGGTTGCGAAATTGCCGCTGGCGGAGTTAGCGGTGCTGGAGGAGATTTTGTGGGTTTGTCGGCGGGTTTGTTGTATGCTGGCACGTCTAGTGTGGTTAGCAGTCTTTGGAAGGTGAATGATGTTTCTACGCTGCTGCTGACGAGCAAGTTTTATGAAAATCTGGGACGGTTTTCTCGGTTGCAGGTGGGAGATGTGGCGATCGCGCTGGGGGACGCTCAAAGGTGGCTGCGGGATTTGACTAGCGAGGAATTGGAGGTGTTGCTGGCGGATTTTCAACCTCAAATTTCGCAAATGTTCGATCGGCTTTCTCAAAGTTCTCGTCTGATTGCGGAGGCTTCTTTGCAGCAAATTCGCAACCGCAAACCCTATCCTTTTGCCAATCCTTATTATTGGGCGGCTTTTACTGCGACTGGGGTTTAGTTATTAGTCATTAGTCATTAGTCATTAGTCATTAGTCATCAGTCAACAGTCAACAGTCAACAGTCATTAGTCATTTAAAAACCCGACACTAACAACTTATTTAAAGTTATCAGTGTCGGGCACAAATTCAACAAATTACCCGCAAAAGTGTTAGGACTTTTTGCCGAAAACTTGTTCTTTCAAGGCTTGAATTTCTTGACCTAATTGTTGCCGGTTGGACGATCGCAGCAAATAGCGGTAGACAAACCACCCGGTGTATCCGATACCAATTAGCTCGAATGTGGGTGCTAGCAGGGGGATGTCGTTGAGTTCATCTATTATCCCCAAAAGCACTTTTAAAGAGATAATCGAGGCTACAATTACACCGATAACAGTCAGGGGACTTTTGTACTGTTCGTAAAAGCTGCCGATGTAAGCGGGAAACTCGGACAAAATTGAGATAATTTGTTCTTTGATCTGCTGGGTCTGACTTGGCGGTTCTTCGGTAATTATGACTTGTGTTGTACCGCTTGAACTGTCTGCTTCATTTCCGGCAGGAATTTCGGTGATGATAACGGTTGTTTCTGGTTCGTTTGATGAAGTCATTTCTCCACTCGCAATAGTTTTTTGCTGGTTGGCTGCAGGTATTTCAACTGCTGCTGCGGCTGTTTCCACAGGCGATATTTCGACTGCTGAAACCTCGGTGCCGGCTGTTTCCACAGGCGATATTTCGACTGCTGAAACCTCGGTGTCGGCTGTTTCCACAGGCGGTTTTTCGACTGCTGAAACCTCCGTTCCGGGTGTTTCGGTAGCCGATATTTCGACTGTTTCCACAGGCGATTTTTCGACTGCTGTCACCTCGGCCGCTGCTGTTTCCACAGTCGGTGTTTCGACTGCTGGCTGTTCTGTAGCAGGAGTTTCGGCGACTGTTTCTGCGTTTGGTTGTTCTGGGGTTGGAGTTTCGGCCGCCACACCAACACCAGGCAAATTCAAGTTGCTAATGGCATCAAGCAAACGGGTTTTAGCCGTTCCTCGCTGGTGAAGGATTACCCAAGATTCTATCAGGTCGGGGCCGTGCATTGCACCTGTCAGAGCGGCTCTGAGCGATCGCATAATTAGCCCTTTGTTAAGATTTTTCTCTTTACTGAGCTTTTTAGTGATTTTCTGAGCTTCCGCTGATGTCAGGCTGGAATGACTTTCCATCGCTTCTACAACTGCTTGTAAAGCTTGTGCAGCCCTTGGTTGCTGCAACTGTGCGAGTGCTTCTTCTTCGTATTCCACCGTGGTGGAGAAGAAAACCTTACACATATCCACAGCATCGGTTAAGCGAACGAGACTCGGGCCGATTAAAGCAGCTATTTGTTCGAGCCAGGGGCGATCGGCCTCTGAGTCAAACTCATAACCGCCTTTCTGCCACCAATAAGGTATCAGCAAATCTGTCAATTGCGGCACTGGCATTTTGTGCAGATATTGACTGTTAAGCCAATTGAGTTTATCCCAATCAAATTTTGCACCAGCTTTGTTGACTCGATAGAATGTAAATAATTCTGCTGCTTCCGACAGTGTAAATATTTCCTGCGTTGAATCCGGCGGAGTCCAACCGAGCAAAGTCATGTAATTAACTAAAGCTTCGGGCAGGTAGCCCATATCTTTGAAGTCAGAAATCGAGGTTACGCCGTCGCGTTTAGAAAGCTTTTGCCCTTGGGAGTTTAAAATCAGCGGCGTGTGGCCAAATTCTGGGATTGTCGCGCCCAAAGCTTCGTAGAGCAATATTTGTTTCGGAGTATTGCCGATGTGATCTTCGCCGCGGATGACGTGGGTGATGCCCATGTCGATGTCATCGACAACTACGGCGAGGTTGTAGAGTGGTTGGCCGATGACGCCGCCGCTGGATGCACGGGCAATCACCATATCGCCGCCGAGGTCGCTACCTTTCCAGGTTACGGTGTCGCGCACCATGTCGTTCCAAGAAATTGTGCGATCGTCGTCGATGATAAACCGAATCACAGCTTGTCGCCCTTCGCCTTCAAAAGCTGCGCGCTGTTTGCTTGTCAAGTTGCGGTGCCGGTTGTCGTAGCGGGGGGCTTGTTTGTTGGCTTTTTGTGCTTCCCGCATTTCGTCGAGTTCTTCCGACGTGGTGTAGCAGCGGTAGGCGAGTCCATTGTCGAGAAGGGTTTGGACTGCTTGGCGGTATATTTCCAGACGCTGTGACTGAAAACTCGGGCCTTCGTCCCAGCTCATTCCCAGCCAGGTGAGTCCTTCGAGGATGTTATCGGTGTATTCGCTTTTAGAACGTTCTACGTCTGTGTCTTCTACCCGCAGGATGAATTTGCCGCCTTGGTTGCGGGCAAACAGCCAGTTGAATACGGCGGTTCTGGCGGTACCGATGTGTAGGTTTCCGGTGGGACTGGGGGCTAGACGGACTCTGACATTCATGTAGATTTTTGCTTTTAGATTGGGGGCGATTTGCTGGTTGGGGGAATAGCTGATGTTTAAGACTTTAAATTTTATTATATTTTGTTGCCGAATTAACAGTTGTGCTTGGCAGGTGCTTTGCCTCGAATTGTTGGATCTTCGACTATCGGGGGATCGGGCGAAAGTCTCCGGCAAGGCAGGAGAGGGCATCTTGATGATATTAGCTTGCGGGTGGTCAAGACTGGATTCACCTTTGGGACTATTTTTCACACCACAAATAACTGCTTTAGGAGTACCCAAGGCCCACCTGATAACTATTGATGCTTGTAAAATGTTTGTGTGCGATCGATGACATTAAAATATATTTCCCTATGTCTGCTGCTAAAACTGAGTTTTCCGAATCTGTTGCGCCCTCACCCGAGTCTGCTGCGCCTGCTTGGCAGATTGAGTTGCTGTACGACGGTGAATGTCCTCTGTGCGTGCGAGAGGTTAATTTCTTAAAAAAACGCGACGCGGGGCGAGATTTAGTGTCGTTTGTGGATATTGCGGATGATGGCTACAACCCGCAGGCCCACGGCGGAATCGACTACGAAACGGCGATGGGTAGGATTCACGCGATATTACCCGACGGTACGGCAATTAAAAATGTGGAGGTTTTTCGTCGCACCTACGAGATTTTAGGTATGGGCTGGGTTTATGCTGTGACTAAGTTACCAGTGCTCGGGGCGATCGCCAATTGGCTGTACGGAATTTGGGCAGACTGGCGGCTGAAGCTGACGGGAAGGCCGGATTTAGCAACTATTATGAGCGATCGAACTCAGCGGATCGAGTGCGAAAGTCAAGGTCACTGCCGGCCCAACTCGAAATGAGTCATATTTAGTAAGTGCGATCGACCTATCAGAAGATGTGAGCAGAAACAGACTGCAACTAACATTAAAGATGGACTACTATTAAAGGTCAAAAAAAATGCAAGATGCAGGCTATACAGTCTTCATGGGCTTCGGTGGTCTCTGGATACTTATGGGAATTGCCGCTGTGATTTTCCTGTTAAAATCGGACGGTCAAAAACTTAGGTTTGGCAAATGGGGACTGCTAGTGGCGATTCCGATCCTCGTGCCCATCGTCCTGGTTTTGACATATCAGATAGCCCGACCCTTTATTTCCTCGCACCTTTGAGGGCTGCTGGGAGTCGATCGTCCGTGGAAGAAAGGAATTAGTTAAATTAAGTTTAGTATTATTGCTCATTTTCGGGCGATCGCAACTGCTCGTTCGCCCATTGACGCAAAGACCGAATTATGGCATTGTCATCTACAGTTTCTGCCATCTGCAAAAATTGATTCAGCATTGCTACAGAAAGGATGGAAAATGTCGGACTGCGATCGCAGGAAATATATTCCCGATTTTGCAATTGATAAATTTGTACAGTTTGTGCCCGATACCGCCAAACTTCAGGGATTTCTAGCTGTGTGTAAACTACAAATCGATTAGAAGAAGGACTGGTAATATCAACTTCAATTACCAAGTCTGGGGGAGGGTCGGTTGAGATGTCAAGCCTTCTTCCTAGAATGCGATCAACATTTTGGATATAAAAACATGAATCTGGTTCTGCACCTTGTTCTAAATCTTCACGGTTGAGGGTCGTCGAACCAAATCCCTTAATCTTCAAGTCCAATTCTTCAGTCAAAGCTGTAACAATTCGTTTGAGCAAACAGTTAATAGTTTCATGCAAGTCGGATGGCATGAGAATTTCTAAGACTCCTTGAGAATATGAAAATCGCGAGGATCTCTTGTCTCCTGCTTCTGCTAATAAGCTTTCGTAAGTCTGCCAACTGATATTAGATAATACTACCCGTTGTGTCGTTTCTTCCGGTGAGGGCTTAATGTTCGTAACGGTCATATTTTCCCGCTCCTTAATCATGTCCTGCTATCTAAATATCATAAGATTCGTAGTCAGGACTTTAGTCCTTTTTTATCCGCAGGAGGACTGAAGTCCTGACTACAAACTAACTCAATTTAGAAAGAGATTTATGAAAGGTTTAAACTTTCTATTTACGAGAGAACGGGACAGACGGGGCTCGAACCCGCAACTTCCGCCGTGACAGGGCGGTGCTCTAACCAATTGAACTACTGTCCCTCGTTTTGCCGTTTTTTCAGGCACAATTTCTATTATGCCTATAACTTCACCTTTTGTCAAGAGGTTTTTTGAACTTTTATTTGGAAGCCCAAAATTTGAGTCTCTTGCAGCGGACTGAAGTTGTTGTCGCTCACCAAAATCAGACCTCTGCTAGCATCCGCCAGGGCGGGGCCAAATGTCAACCCCTCAATGTTGTCTAGGGGAATTTTCAGGGTTTCCAAATCCAGCAGCAGGCGTTTTTGAGCGGGAGAAACCTCGCTGAGACGGCTTTTGAGGCTTTCGAGTGCTTCTATACGATCGCCCTTTTCGAGAGAAATCTCAAAAATTCTGATAGTCGTGCCGGTTTCCAGGGAGAAAGCACGCTCTAAACTCAGCAAGCGGTTATCGTCGATCGCCAACAAATCCACTAAACCGTTGCTAGTCAATTTTCCCAAAGGATTCGCGCCAGCGGGTAGGGGTTCGGTGATGTAGAGAAACGATGCTTCTGGATTGCCACTCACCGCATCGTAGCGCAAAATCCGGCACGGACTCCCGGTTTCCAGGGAAGCTGCGGCGCCATCTTGAACCAAGGCGTTTTCGGTAGCTGTAAATAGGTATTTGCGATCGGGCGTTAAAGTTAAACTTTCAAAAGCGAGATTGTTGCGGATGCCTTTAGTGCCTTTGTCATCCGGCAAAAATAGTTCTGGAATTGCCAGCGTTTTCAGGAGTTTACCATCGAGGGAGAACTCTTTGATAAAAGGATTTATTTGGCGCTCGACATCTCCCTCAGAAGAAACAAACACGCTATTTCCAGTAAAAGCTATCCCTTCCGGATCTAAACTTAATTCCGGAAAACCTTTGCCGTTTTCATCTAATAAAGTAGTGACGCCAGTAAAAGTAATTTGCTGTTTTTCCAGTTTCCCAGATTGCAAGTTAATTTTGAGAGTATAGAAGCGCGCCGGAGCCTTGCTGCTGCGGTCATCAGAAATGGCATAATAAACTTGTTTTTCGGCATCATAAGTAATGCTCGAAAGTCCGCCAATTTCCGTCCCCTGAAATGGAGAACCTGTAGGAAATATTGCTCTGCCGATAAAATCTATTTTCGTAACGGCGAAAGATTTGGCTGACTGGTTTACCCAAATAGCAACAGTTGCTGCCATCAAAAAACAGACAATAAATATAGTTGCTTTTGCTAGCTTTCGCATTTTACCAATAAATACATTATTACCTACCTTCTTCTTCCCTTTCTTCCTTCGCGCCCTACCCTTCGGGAACGGCTTCGCCGAACGCGTCTTCGCGGTTCGTTACATCTAAAAATCACGGCTCATGATTCAGCAAAAAATTGGTCAACCAATCTTTAACTATGTATGTAGCGCGACAGTCGTCCTCATTGTAGCGGACGATCGCCTCCAAGAGCGATCGATCGCCAGTTTTGAGCCAATCGTCGTACCAGCAGACGCACTGAGCACCATTAGCCTTAGCATCTCGCCAGTCAAAACCCAGCCAGCGGGCAATTGGTTTGAGTGCGTAACTTTCCACCGGCATAATCGCTTTTTGCGTCACTTGTTTGTGAATATCTACAAACCGTTTCAGCACGGGTTTCCACAAATAAGCTGGTGTACTGTAAAGTTTAGCCAGTCGCTTAAAAGTCTTGACTTCGTAGTCGCAAAAGTGGAAAATTGGAGCAATAGGATAAGCCCACATTAATTCTAAAAATTGCTGCCAGATTGCACCTTCCTCTGCTGCTGATTCTGCTAAAAAGCCGTGGAATTTTTCCGTATTGTTGTACCTGTCAACAACTAAGACTCCGTGGAGGTAATCCAAGTTTAACTCGGGTTCCGCTTCAATGTCAAAGTAGAGTTCGATTGGGGCGATCGGCAAAAAGACAGATTGGGAATACGAAATTGGTTTCTTGCGGAGAATTGGCGCAGGTATAGAAGATGTTGCAGGTTTATTTTCTCTAATTTTTACTTCCTCAACTGCAATGTCATTCAAGATATTGTCTACAATATCTGGTACTATTTCAGATGAGTTAAGTTCTGCTGAATTCTCACTTCTACCTTCTTCTTGATTGTTCATCCCTGTATCCCTGTCAAAATCCGTGTCGTGCCTTCCTTCTTCCTTCTTCCTTCTTCCTTCTTCGCGCAACAGCGGTTGATTTAGCAAGTGCGATTGAGCTTGCTGCACCACATCAAAAGCAACTCTGTCAGGGAATTCTGGATACTCAGCAAGCAGTGCGGAACTAGCATTAGCGAGAGCTTCAACATCAGTAATTTCGAGAGTTTTTAGTCTAGCATAGCGGCTGGCAGTAACTCCCGGCAATAAGGAAAGATGTTTAATAGATTCGGCTTCGGCGTGACAGATAGTATACCAACCGCAAAGATTGCACTTTTGCCGGGAAATGAAAACCTCTGGTTTATCCCGATTTTCTATCATTTGAATACAGTTGTCTAAAATCTCGAACATCTGAGGAGTTCGCTGGTCGAGATTCACCTGCCACCACCCTTTTTTTCGCAGCATCAGCCACGCAGTCTCTGGCATTGTTTCCAGCACGGAAGCTAAAACTTGGGCGTGAAAAGCTGCGATAATTTGATACTCTTGTTTTGGTCGCTTGCTAAGCCAAATATCCGCAGTAATATAACTCCAATTGCCAAATTTTGATTGTCCCGGCTGTTTGATTAATAAATGGGGGCGGCTGATTAGGGTAATGTTTGAAGAGTGCAGATTGGAGGATGAAATATCAACGGGAGTTTCGGGGATTTCGCCAAATTCTGGGAAATATTGACTGTCAATTCCTACCAGAGAAGTTGTTGCGCCGTTGGTTTGGCCGAATTCGCCCTGGATCAGAACTCCTCGGTAAATGCGATCGACCCCTTGCTGCATTAAACTCAATGTAGCGGCCGCGCCGGCTTCCCAATCCCCTCTAGGATAATATGGTTGTTGGTAAGTCTCGTGTTCCAAAGCTTGCTGCTGGTATGCGGCGCTGTCGCGCATCAGTTTCAGCAAAAAGTCGCTGGGGGGGTCTAGTTGTTTCCAGTCTCCGCAGGTATCTAAAAATGCTCGGAGATTGCATCGTTGATAGGAAAGTAGCAGTTTGTCAGTTATTAACATTTAGTATTCGCAAGGCAGAGAGTATCAGGCAAAAGGTATAAAATTCACAGCATTAGTTATTCAATATTAACGCTATCAATAATTCCCAAAAAAAATGACAAAGGACAATCACCGGCAACAATTCCCTGCTTTGGCCAATAAAGCTTATTTTAACTACGGCGGACAAGGGCCGCTGCCTGAGCCTGCTTTAGAGGCGATTTATGAGGCTTACAAACGGGTGCAGCTTGGGGGGCCGTTTTCGGGGGAAGTGGGGGCTTGGGTGGTTCAGGAGGCGATGCTGACGCGACGTGCGATCGCATCTGAGTTGACCGTACCTCCTGAAACCATTGCCCTAACTGAAGATGTCACCGTCGGCTGCAATATTGCGCTGTGGGGCATTGACTGGAAAGCGGGCGACCATTTGCTGCTTTCTGATTGCGAACACCCCGGCATTGTAGCTAGTGTAATGGAACTTCAGCGCCGTTTCAACATTGAGGTTTCGATTTGTCCGTTGGCGGCAACTTTGAATGAGGGCGATGCGGTGGCGGTGATTGCTGATAGTTTGCGGCCAAATACTCGCTTGTTGGTTATCAGTCACATTTTGTGGAATACGGGCCAAGTTTTGCCTCTGGCTGAGATTGTAAAAGTGTGTCATCAAACAGGAGTCAAAGTGTTAGTTGATGCGGCTCAATCTGTGGGGGTTTTGCCTTTAAATTTGATTGAATCGGGTGTTGACTTTTATGCTTTTACGGGTCATAAATGGTGGTGTGGCCCGGAAGGTTTGGGCGGGCTTTATGTGAGTGCTGAAGCTTTGGCAGATTTGCATCCGGTGTTTATCGGTTGGCGGGGAATTGTGACGGATGCTAATGCTAAAGTCCTTGGGTGGAAGCCTGGAGCACAGCGCTATGAAATTGCGACTTCGGCTTATCCTTTGTATGCGGGCTTGCGGAGTGCGATCGCCCTGCAACATGAATGGGGTACGATCGAGGAAAGGTATGCAGAAATTTGCCGTTTGAGTAAGTATCTCTGGCAGCGTTTGTCGGAACTTCGCGATGTAGAATGTTTGCGGACATCTGCGCCGGAAGCTGGTTTGGTTTCGTTTCGATTAAGTAATGGGATGCCGCACAAAAAGCTGGTCGATTTGTTGGAAAAACAGGGAATTATGGTAAGGACTATTCTTAATCCTGATTGTGTGCGGGCTTGTGTGCACTATTTTACAACAGAGGCGGAGATTGATAAGTTGGTTGGGGCGATCGCACATCAATTAGTATAGCCGGGGCGGGTTTATTTATAGTCCTGGACGCCCGGGTAGTCAGAAACCGGGCGATGGCTAAGATATCCAACCACCTCTTCGTCTGATAGTAAGTTTATTCCGAGGATAGAACAAATAATTTTACTTAGTTCTACCCTTTTCTCTAGGTAGTCTCCACGAATAATAAAATCTATAAATGTCCTTTCATTTTTAATCAATTCAATAAGTTTGTTTAAATCTCTATATCCTTCCGGTAGGTAATCTTCTACTTCTCCTTTACTAAGAACAAAAATTTTATCCTCCATTTTTTCTGTGATAAATTTTTCAAATAATGGCAATTGTTGAGCGCTTTTATTATCGGGTAAGTTCATTTTTCTCGACTTGATATAATTACAAAGGTTTGTTAGATCGTCAAAATTTTTACTCTTTATAGCCTCTTCAATTTGCTCAAACAATGTTTGACCATCAATACTTTTTTTGTGATTAATAACCTCTCGATCTATTTTTGAATAATCCACTCTAAACATTTTCTTGAGTTCTTCACTACCAATCTGTAAAATATAATCTAGGTCTGCAATTATGTAATTGTCCAACTCAATTTTTTTTAGAAATTTACGATATTTTTCCAAATTAATTTTTCCATATACCTCCAAAACTTCTATAATTTCACTGTTTTCGGCTTTCTTATAAAGATTAATTAATTGCTCCCAAAAAATCCTATCGGTAATTCCTTCCACAAGAATTACCTTATCCGCAAAAAATATTTTCTCGTTGTTATGGCTATTAATTATGTGGAGAAGGTCTTTAGTTTCCTCAAAATTGCTTTTAAGAAAATTTTTTATAGTGCTTTTACCACTCGATTTATACACCCTCACAATCTTCGATATAGTTCTCTGATTAATAAATATAGGAGAATGCGTTGAAAAAATAAATTGGTTCTGTGTTAAATCAGCTAAATCAAAGAATAAGTCAAGGAGTAGAGATTGCCATTTAGGGTGTAAATGAACTTCAGGTTCATCTACAATTATCAAGCCATTTTTAATATTATATGCAAAAATTCCCAATAAAAAATTTAGAATTTCTTTTTCTCCCGAACTCGCCTGATGTAAAGAAAATTTTGTATTTTCTTGGATTTTTAGCAGAATAATCTCATAAGTATTACTGTTTGCATCTTTAAGCTCTACATTCCATGAATATCCCAATTTATTTAAATATTTAGTTACTAACTTAACTTCTTCATCTGCATCCCAATTTTTTTCGTATCCTTGAGTCCTAGCAAGCATTTCATACTTCCGTCTCTTTTGTGCAAAGTATATTGATGCTAGCTGTATTAAAGAAGTTGTACTTCGAGACGTAGCTGATGAATAATTACTTAATAAACTATAATAGCTGCCACCCCCTAAGGTGACTTGAAGTAGCGGGTCTCCTCCTCTGTAAGGCGAAAAATATACATATTTTGGGCTAAGGCGAGTATCAAGAGGTAAAAGCTCCAAATCAATAGCCTTCTGTATAACTATTGATAAAAGTTCATAATAGTTCAAAAATTTAAGATAAATTAATTCTGGTGAATTCAAAAATGGGTATACAAGTACATTGTTGACTATGCAATATACTAACTATTGATTTTCTGCTAACTCACCCAGTTTCCACTTTTCAACTTCATAAATTATTGAATCAGATGGATATAGTATTGTGTAGTGGCCCAAAGCTGACTTTATTTCTGTTTTATATTGATTGATTGTTGCTATATTTTTTATATCTTGAGCATCTACTTTAAAAGTTATTTCAATTTTAGATTCAGAAGGATCTGCACTGAATTTATCTAGATGATTTTCTGCCGGATCAAATGAAGGCACTAGCCGAATCTCCCCCGCACCAATTCCCATCATATCATTCACCGAATAACTATATAAAAAGAATTTTTTTAAAATTATCAGCAGGATATCTAAAAAATTACTTTTTCCGCCCCCATTGGGACCAACTAATATATTAAATTGGGGATCAAATTGGATATCTACTTTGTCTTGAAAGCTTTTTACATTGGTAATTTCTAAACGAATAATTCTCATTTATTTATTTTCTCATTTTTACCGCAACTGCTTCAATTATATCGCCTCGACTCGGAAAGTAGGGATTTGATTGTGTCACCCAACTTCGTTCGCCACAGGCACTCCACTATCAATCTCAGTATGAATGCAGAAAAGCTTATCAGTTTGATGATAAAAAAGCAAATCGCCCCTTCTCTAATACACCAAAGGACGATCAACTTTTCACCTCAATTAATCTGAACTCACGCACTCAATTAATATAGCCGGGGCGGGTTTATCTAGATTGTTTGTCAGGCTCAACTATTATGTGTAAAACCCGCCCCTACAGGCCTGTAGGGGCGGGTTTTACCAGCCATCTATGTGGGAAACCAAGAATATAATAAACCCGCCCCCACCCAACGACTCAATTAGTGACTGTGCCCGTGCCCGCCGTGAGAATGCCCGTGCCCGCCATGAGAATGGCCGTGATCACCGTGAGAATGCCCGTGATCCCCATGAGAATGCCCGTGCCCTTCATGAGAATGACTGTGCTCGCGCTGCGCCGCAGCCAAACTTGGATTAACAGCAACCGCAGTCTCACTCAACAACGCTTCAATCTGCGGATTTGCCCACTCAGCCGCCATTTTCAGAAACTCTGGATGGTCGTTAACGCAAGGCAATTTGCGATAAGTAACTCCTTGACGCTGTTTCTGCAAAGACTCAATAATGTGGTCTACATCTAACAAAGTTTCGTGATTTTCTGTGGCAAATCCGATCGGCATAAAGACGATCGCAGTTGCACCCAAATCGATCAAATTCTTCGCAGCCAACGTCGCATCCGGCTGTGTCCACTCAATCAGCGGTGTGTCGTGATTCAGCCAACCCACCGAAATCAAAGGATAGCGATACATCAAACGTTCACGCACGCGATCGTACAAAGCTTGACTTTCCACAATTCCCGAAGTAAAGCCCTTCGCTTTGTGCGGACAACCGTGATTCATCAGCACAATCCCAATCTGAGAAGGCAAATGGGCTACAGCTAAATCGTTCTTAATTTCCTCTTCAACCAAATCCGCCATTAGCTGGATGTAAGCAGGTTCATCGTAAAAAGAAGGAATGTAGCGCTGTCCTTTTACCCAATGTTCCTTACCATCAAAGGTTTGTGCTAAAGCTTTATTCACCTGTTCGACTGCAATGCCGCTGGTGAAAACAGAATCAACTACCAACAGCGGATAAATCAGAATTTTGTCAAATCCTTCTGCTTGAATTTGAGGGATTACTTGTTCCGGCAAAAACGGCGCGCAAAAGTTAAAAGCTTTGAACACTTTTACTTTATCGCCCCATTTCTCCTGTAAATTCTTTTCAATCCCGGCGCGCTGCTGTTCAAAAATTGCATTGTGCGGCGAAACGAATTGACCGTGTTGGTGACTCCACTCGTGCAAGTCAAAGATTGCTAAAATCTTCGCCAGCGGCGGATAAATCCAAAGCGGTACTGGCGCAAACTTTGCCGTAAGCAAATTTAAAGCTTGTTCGTTGTAGTTGGCAAAATCGTCGTAGCTTTCGACTTCGCCGTAACCCATCAGCAATACAGCAACGCGATCGTTACTTGCGGGTGCTGCAGATGTTTGGTACTCGATTTTTTCTGGAGAAGCAACCACTTTGTATTCCTCAATTTTATTTATTCTAAGAGATCCAGGCAGGATGAAGGGTAAATCGGAGATTTTTCATTATTTGCGATCGCACGACTGACGTGCGCGGGGCTGATTCCCGGTTTCTGCGCCCATACTTCCCGGTCCAACCTCTTATTTATCCTAGAAACCGGATTGATGAGCATCAGTCCTAAGTCGGTTTTTTGACCCTGACCCGAAATTCGTAGGGCAGCTAAGCTGGCAGGCCTCTAATTTTCACAATCCTGTTTCTTTAAGCTTTTGTGGGGTCAGCTTCGACGCCACCGGAAAAGTTAAATCTAAATACAGAACAGCTTAAAACTTGAATCAGCCTTTGCTAAGCTTGACAGGGGATGGGGCGGGGGGGGATAACTTTTATGTTTTCTTAAGACTCCCTCACCTTGCCTCTGATTAATGCGGTTTGGAGCGTTCCCAGCTTTTAACTTGGGGGGATACTCTTCAAACTTGACTCTCTTATAAGTTTAACACCCTATCCCCTGGGGTAGTATATGATATAGTAGGTATATGATAAAGTTATGTTGCGAACTATATTAACTTTCTTGACGAACTATGAGACTGGTAATTTGCCCCGGAGTCCACGAACCAAAGCTAACCGACTGTTTCCTCGCGGGACTTTCGGGGCTTTGGGGACTGGCAGCCGATCGCCAAAACCAGCAAATAGTCGATCGTGTCAAGATTTTTCCCGCTCATAAATATCCGCCTTTTTCAGCTATTGACATATTGCACTTCTTGTGCGGCCAAGAGTTAGCAGGAGAAAGTCTAGTATTTGTCAGCTTTTCGGCCGGAGTAGCCGGGGCGATCGGGGCGGCTTGGATGTGGCAGCAACTCGGCGGCAAAGTCGGGGCATTTTTTGCCTTAGATGGTTGGGGAGTACCCCTGGGGGGCAATTTTCCCATCCACCGAATCAGCCACGATCGCTTTACGCACTGGAGTTCGGCAATTCTCGGTGGCGGTGGAGAAAGCTTTTATGCAGATCCCGCGATCGAACATTTGGATTTATGGCGAGCTCCCCAAACGGCAAAAGGCTGGCAAGTCAGCCAAACCGCTGCCGGGATTGAGACTGTCGCACCCACAACCGCCGCAAAATTTTTAGTCCACCTATTGAAACAATACGGAGTCCAATCAGTTGTTTAATCTTAATTTAGAATCCTCAGCGATCGCACCTATTGCCACCATCGCCCGCCTAGACAATTCTCTCACTTCAGGCACAACAAACAGCCTCAAACCGTGGTTAATATTTAGCGCATCAGCATTTTTAGTCTCAATTCCAGTCTTCGTGCAAGCACCCTTAGTTCGCTTATATCCAACCATCAGTTTGCTATCAACTATCCCCTGGTTCGTTCTGAGTTTAATTCTAATTTTCCGCCCCAAAACCCAACTTTGGGGAGATTTATTATTAGGATTTGCCGGATGTTGGCTCGCAGGTTCTATCTATTGGGGCTGGTTTAGATGGGAACCAATTTTACATCTACCTATAGAATCAATTGGCTTGCCTTTTGCTATTTGGTGCTTGGGCAAATCTTGGGGAAAAGTGGGCGGCTATTTTTACTTGGGTTCCCTATTCGGTACAGCCATTACTGATTTATATTTTTACTTAACAGGGTTGATGCCCTACTGGCGGCAAGTGATGCACGCGGAACCGGAATTAGCAATGCCGATTTTTCAAAGTGCGATCGGTCAAATTGAAACTCCTTGGGGCATAGGTTGCGCTCTCGTTTTAATCGCTGTGTTGCTAACAGTCGGTTTGCTGAGTTTGCGCGATCGAGAACTGCACTGGCGCGCTTTCAGCGGAGCTGTGTTAAGCACGCTTTTGGTAGATGGTTTATTTTGGCTGGCTGCTTCTGCGGCTTAAGATTTATGATTGGTTCCTATGTTGGTAATTTTTGACCGCAGATGTGGGCGCATTGACGCTGATTTTTTGATAGATGTAGTCTTGAGATTCCCGACTTCTTTAAGAAGTCGGGAATTTGGGTATTTAGTGAACAATTATGAGTTAAAATCTATAATCTAAAATCTAAGAATCCCAAATCAATATCATGTCTTTCATTTCAATTCGCGGTGTAGAACATTATTACGAGTGGATAACGGCAGATAACAGTACCCAACCCAGCGGGAAACCAGTGATGGTATTCCTGCACGGGTGGGCGGGCTCAGCGCGCTACTGGGAAAGCACGGCACGGGCTATTGCTGATGATTTTGATTGTTTGCTCTACGATATGAGAGGTTTTGGTCGATCGCCTTTGCCGAAAGAGCCTCCTGAGTCCAGCTACGAACTCGAAACCTATGCCCGCGATTTAGCGGAATTATTAGAATCTCTGAATTTAAGCCGCATCTTTCTCAATGCTCACTCTACAGGTGCATCAATTGCTACTTTATTTCTCAACCTTTACCCCGAAAAAGTAGAAAAAGCAATTCTCACTTGCAGCGGGATTTTTGAATACGACGAGAAATCTTTTACAACTTTTCACAAATTCGGTGGCTATGTGGTAAAATTTAGGCCCTCTTGGCTGGCCTCTATCCCGTTTGCCGATCGGCTATTTATGGCCCGGTTTTTGCGCCGTTCCCTGCCCACAGAGGTCAGTCTGGCGTTTCTCAAGGATTTTTTAATGGCAGACGAGCAAGCTGCTATAGGTACAATGGTGACGGCCGTCAGCAAAAGAGCAGCCGAGGAAATGCCCCAAGAATTTGCGCGGCTGAGTGTTCCCACACTGCTTGTGGCCGGAGAATTTGACCAAATTATCCCCGCCGTCATGGGAGAGCAAGCGGCCTCCCTCAGCAAAAAAGTAGAATTTGTTATAATTCCGAATACGGCTCACTTTCCGATGCTGGAGGATGCTGCAACATACTTGCAACGAATTCGAGAATTTTTGCCAGCAGCGGCTTAGCTGAGTTATTGTTCATCAGGAAATGTGGGTGGAAACCCCGTCCTTGTCGGACGGCTTTATATTGATATATTGGTATAATTAAAGTGGTTACGACCCACCCGCGACGATGGAGACATAAACCTTAACACCAAAGTTTGCGATTATTCGCAACGGGGAAGAAAAATCGGTAGACCGGGAAAAGAGGACAGGGCAATGGCAAACATCCCTAGAATCAAAAAATTAGACAGAATTCCTTTGAGGTTTTCGAGACATGAAACCGCTGGGCTAGCGGGGTTAGTCTGTGGAGCGAATGTAAGACCATAAAACTCCTTGTGGGTAGAGGCAATTGCTATGAAACAGAAACTCAAATCGTGAGGTTTGGGAATCACCGTCCGCGACGGTCGGTGAGGATGTCAACTAATGTACGATCGGACAACCAAGCTTTGAAAAAGGCTTTTGCTCCGATCTTAATTTTTAATTCCTAATTTCTTAAAGCGAAAGGTGGTACAATGAACGACCTCGACCAATACTATAAAGTGCTGGGACTGTTGCCGGGAGCTTCCAGAGAAGAAATTAGCCAAGCCTACAAGGATTTAGCGTTCATTTGGCACCCCGATCGCATCCCCAAAGACAATCCCAGACTACTACAGAAAGCTGAAGAAAAGATTAAGGAAATTAATCAAGCTCGCGAACAATTGCGCTCGATTCAACCAAGAGGTCAGAATCAGAACGTTCAGCACAAACATACTCAGCACAAACACACCCAGCAACAAAACACCCAGCACAAACACACCCAGCACCAAAATACTCAGCAACAAAACACCCAGTACAGAAACACTCAGCAACAAAATACTCAGCAACAAAACACCCAGTACAGAAACACTCAGCAACAAAATACCCAGCAACAAAACACCCAGTACAGAAACACTCAGCAACAAAATACTCAGCAACAAAATACTCAGCAACAAAACGCTCAGTACAGAAACACTCAGCAACAAAATACTCAGCAACAAAACACTCAGCAACAAAATACCCAGCAACAAAATACTCAGCAACAAAATACTCAGTACAGAAACACTCAGCAACAAAATACCCAGCAACCCAATACTCAGCAACCCAATACTCAGTACCAAAACACTCAGCAACCCAATACTCAGTACCAAAACACTCAGCAACCCAATACTCAGTACCAAAACACTCAGTACCAAAACAATCAGTACAGAAATACTCAGTATCCAAACACCCAGCACCAGAACACCCAGCCACCACCGGCCACCCCAAAAGAACCCCGCTACTCTTCTGAACCCTCTTCAGGAAAATATCCTGGAAATTATGCGGGAAACTATGGGGGAAACCCTGCAGGGCCCTATTCAGAGGCGTCCCGCTACCAATCGCAGCCACCGCCATCTCAGTCTTACCGCCAAGCGGGGCCGCAAGCTCCCGATTTGAGCGGTTCCAACTTCAAAGGAGCTTCCTTAAAAGAAAAGGATTTTTCAGGAAGAAACTTGAGCAATGCAAACCTGAGTGAAGCCGACTTAAGTGATGCTTTCCTACACAACGTCAACCTCACAGGCGCGAATTTGCACCAAGCAAACTTGTTCAGGGCTAATTTGTTAGGAGCTTGTTTGATCAATGCCAACTTGAGAGAAACCAACTTAATCGGAGCCGATTTGAGCGGTGCTGACTTGAGCGGTGCTGACTTAACAGGAGCGAAAATCGGTTACGGCGATCGAGTTATGGTCAAACTTACCCGGACTACATTAACAGGTACAATCTTACCGGACGGTACTGTTCATAGCTAAATTATTGAGTTTTTAGTCAGTGGTTGTAGACGTGGGTTTTACCTGCAATATTTGCTGCAACTCCAAATACAAAAAAATCCGCCCTTTGCGAATTTGGGATAAAAACTTATATTCTGTCCGCTAGAACAACCGCAATAAAATTGGTTCGTAGTGAGGGCATTCGTCGTCAGAATTGTATGAGGACTTGCATTCCTCGCTGCGTACCCATAATGCTTAAATTACTTGAGATGATATTACGCGATCGCGATCGCACAAACCGAGTTTTTTTACCAGGTTCAAGAACTGCAACGAGGTCTTTTCGTTCATCAAACCCCGTTTCTGTCTCCAACACGACTAATCGAGATTCATATTACAGCAACCGCCAAAATGGTTCCTGTTCAGTTTTTTCCTTCTTCCTTCTTCCGACTTCCTTCTTCCCGACATCCGTTACATCCGTTACATCCGTTACATCCGTTACAGAATCCGTTGCCGAACTTCCTTCCGTTATTAATTACTTCCGCCACGGCGATTGCGTAACTTTCGTCCAGCAGCCAGCATAGCGCCTCCCGCCATCAAACCCCCCACAGTCATCGGTTCGGGAACCTGTTCAGGTTGAACCGTCCCCACAGAACCGCCTTTAATAAATACAGCAGAATCTAACTTGCCATCGCCCACATCTTTAATGCGGATACTGAGAACATTCGTCTGATTTTGCTTGAGCAAACCCTCAAAACCTAAAACTTTAGTAAAACCGTCCAGCTTAATGATGTTAGCAGCAATACCTGTGAAACTTGGGTTGTCAATATAGTCGGGGTGATCTTTAGAGCGATTATTTGGATCGGGAACAAGATTATTAATCGTAACTTTTTTTCCGTCGCTCAATTTTGCCAAATTAATGCCGTTCAGCAGCAGTTCAAAATCGTCATTATATTTAGAACCGCCGAACTCAGGAAACTCCTCAGAAGCAAATACATATTGAAAGAACAACTTTTCAACCGTGCTATTAGCAAAAAAGCTGAGATTTAGCTGAGTCAGATCCCCCTGTTCACCCTTAGCACCAAAGTCCGTGCTTAAATCGCTGTCCTGTGTCGTGAAGTTATCTTTCCGATTCTGACCCGGTATATCGGTGACTCTACCAGTGCTCAGAACAACACCTGATGTCAAACCGAAGGGGTCATTAGTGAAAGTACCAAAAGCAGCCGAATTACCCGTAATTGAAACAGAGAAATTACTCAACCCGGCTGTATTAGCTCCCAGTAAATTATTTTTTAAAGTCTCCGTGTTATTAGTTGCTCCTACCGAAAATGCCATTGCTGGCGCTGCCAACAAACTCATAGCAGTAGTTAATGTAGCTGTTAAGGCAGTAATTTTGTGAGTAATTATCATAAATTTTTCCTGGAAGATACAAACCTGATTTTATGCCCAACTTCATTTTTACATTAGATAAGTATCAATGTCTAGTGCCTTTACAATAACTTTACACATAAGTGAATTTACGCTTTTGGTGATTATTTGTTTTGGTAATTGTTGGCAGTTAGTCAGCCAATAAACATCAGCGCAAAAATACGGATGCAAAAATAAACGTACACAGACTAATAATTTCAGGACTTACGCACTAGAGACAAAAGAAACCAGGTTGTAATACCGTTTGCGATATCCAAAATGGCTAATGACTAATGACTAATGACTCCTGACCTCGCCCAAAAAACCTATACAAGCCCCAGATTCCTGTCGTAGAGATATCAAAATTTTTGACCCTAGTTCAACCTCGCAGATTCATCTGTGGAGTAAATCTAAAATCGTTGAGTCGCCGAAGTCTCACCCCCGTCTAAAATCTCAAATCTCTAATCGACTGACTGTTAACTAAAACCCCCTTGCTTCTCCTTCCCCGCGCCGATCGGCTGCCCCTTCCAACCAACCATCCGCAGTCAGGACGATCGCATTGGCATTGCCCCAGCCGTCGCTTTCGACAATCTGGTGTCCCCGCCACCGCAACTCCGAAAGCGTCGCAGCCTCAAAACCTCCCCGTTCCACCATCAGGCGATCCGGTTGCCACTGGTGGTGTATCCGAGGTGCAGACACAGCATCGCCGACATTCATGTCGTAAACCAACACATTCAGCACTATTTGCAGCACCGTAGTAATAATCGTGCTGCCTCCGGGAGCTCCTGCTGCGAGGCGAAATTTACCATTTTCTGTCACGATGACCGGCGTCATGCTGGATAAAGGAGTCTTCCCCGGGGCGATCGAATTTGCCTCGCCGCCCACCAAACCAAACAAATTCGGCACTCCAGGCGCTGCTGCAAAATCATCCATCTCGTTGTTGAGCAAAATTCCCGTACCCGCGGCCACGACTCCAGCCCCAAAACCACCATTCACGGTAAACGTTAAGCTTACTACATTGCGCTCTTGGTCAACTACTGTTAGGTGGGTAGTTTCGGGAGACTCCCACACAAAGCGGCTCAAAGTTTCAGCGTCAACGGCTTTTACCTCGCTAGAGGGTCTGGCTTTTGACATTTGGATTTGCGATCGTCTCAATTTGCCATAATTGGTGCTAGTCAGAGCTTTGACCGGTACCGTCACAAAACCCGGGTCGCCCAAATACTCGGCCCTGTCAGCATAAGCAATCCTCATGCTCTCCGCCAGTAAATGTAGCGTATCTGGACTTTGCCTTCCCAAACTCTTGAGATCCGTATCTCCCAGAATATTCAAGATTTGCAACAAATGAACGCCGCCCGAAGAAGGAGGCGACATGGCGCAAATTTCGTAAGTGCGAAAGTTGCCACAAACTGGATTCCGCCAAATCGGCGTATAGTTTTTCAAATCTTCCAGAGTGATAATGCCACCGTTTTTAGCCATGTCGGCGGCGATCGCCCGCGCAATGTCCCCGGTATAAAAACTCTGCGGATTTTGTGCAATCTGCCGCAATGTCCGCGCCAAATCCCGCTGCACCAAAAGCTCACCCGGCTGGTATAAAATGCCACCGCGAGTAAAAACCTCCCGCGCCGCCCGGTTTTTTTTGATCACATCCTGTCGTCGCCCGGTAGCCGTGGTAAACCGCGAACTTACCGGAAATCCTTTTTCAGCCAGGGCGATCGCCGGCGCCACCACCTGGGCCCAAGGTAACTTACCGTACTCGCGGTGCACCGTATAAAGTCCAGCCACAGTGCCCGGAATACCCGCCGCCAAATGCCCGTCCAGACTTGCCCTTTGGCGCACCTTGCCTTGCTTGTCGAGGTACATATCCCGCGCCGCCCGTTTCGGAGCTCGTTCCCGGAAATCCAGCGCTTGCACAGTCCCCGTTTCCGCCCGCTGCAGCAGCAAAAAACCCCCGCCGCCGATACCCGCCGAAAAAGGCTCCACCACCGAAATCGCCAAAGCCGTTGCAGCCGCCGCATCCACTGCATTGCCTCCCTGTTGCAGCAGGGCCAGCCCCGCAGCGCTCGCCAGAGGGTGAGCTGAAACTGCCATCCCTTGTTTGCTGCGCTGTTGCTGCAAGGTTGGCTGTAGCTGCTGCTGGCAGCCACCCAACACCAAGAGTGTTAGGCAACAAGTATAAATTTGCACTTTGCTCAAGAACTTTGGCAACATTTTTTACGGGTGAGGCGAGGATTTTTTATAGTATACTTTTAGGAGCATCTTCCCTAAAACCTATCGGTACTGAGTTCAACCGCAAATAAATTACCTGTTATGGCAGACGGGAAAACAATTTGACCCTGGGAGGCTCTCGCGGTACAAGAGGAAGATAGAAAAGAGGGACACCTTATGGCAATTTAATAATTAAACAAGTTGAAAAAAGCATCTTTTTTGAGAATATACTGATTTCAAAAAAGCTGATGAACGCAGAAAAACGGCGTTGCTGATTTACTGTAGGAAAAACTAAAGATGCACATCATATAAACAGTATTCACAAAGCTTCGGAATTCTCAATTTATTTTTTTTCAGAGCCTGATTAAGCAATGCCCAGCCAAACAATCACTATTTTAGGTAATTGCTATGGTACTGCAACAGATAGCAGACTTAGCATAGCAGTTTTGGGGCAGTTGTTCGACTGGTGAGTAAATCAATAAAACAGGATTTACCCAATCTTGCTCTCAAGTTGGATTAAATAATTATAATTAGGTTTGTAGTGAGGAATCAAACTCCTCACTCCCGGTTATGGGGCAGGAAAAACAATTTTATGCTCAGCGATTAACCCGAATCGAACTGAGTCAATCGATTTTAGATTTTAGATTTTAGATTAAAGAATTGAAGCATTGACCCCACGCATGAATCCGGGGGCTTGTATCCTGGATGCTTTCGGTCAGAAACCCGTTTTTTTTGTAGCTGTATAGTTATCAAAACAATCATTTTGCATGAGGCAGGGTTTTTCTGGGTAAGTCCTATTAAAGCAAAAATATGCGATCGAATTTATGACAACTTTTCCCCCCGGACAAAACCTTAAATCCCTTGCACCAGAAGCCTTGGTGTCAGAAAAATGGCCCGCAAAATAATAGTCTGCACTCCGGCTGCTAACGGTTGTCCCCTCCTTATGGTAGATAACACTCAGGTCGGTAAGCCTGTTATATTGGCAGTATGTAGGCAAGTTTCGGGAATACTGGTACTTACACGTAAAGGAGTCAGAGTGTGTGCTTCCAGACTCTACTTCGGTGAACAACTACCAAACCACACCTCATGCAAGTTATGAACAGCCAAAAAGTCAGTATAATCATTCCTGCATTCAATGCTGCCGACACTCTTGCCGAGACAGTTGCCTCCGTACTCAATGGTACCCACAAAAATCTAGAAATTTTAATTGTTGATGACTGCTCTACTGACGCTACTGACAAAGTTGCTGCTAACCTTGTCGAGCAAGATTCGAGAATTCAATACTTCAGAAATCCCGAAAATTACGGGGTTTCTAAGTCGAGAAATTTAATGATGTATCGCGCCACAGGCGAGTATGTAGCGTTTATCGACAGCGACGATACCTGGGAACCCAATAAGTTAGAAGTTTGCCTGAAAATGCTCGCAGACAATCCAGAAGTCAAAGCTGTGGCTCACGCTTTGCGGTATTTAGACAAGCGCGGCAACAAGTTGAGTTACATTCCCACCTATCCTACAACTAAAGCAGAAATGGAGGCGATTAAGGAGACAGGCGAAAGCCCTTGGGTTTTCCCGTCTTCTGTTGTAGTTGAGCGCTCTATTCTACTCCAAGAAGGCGGCTTTGCAGAAGATTGGCAGGTAGGAGAAGATACAGAATTATTTACCAAACTTGCTCAAAAGTATGGCTTGCTAGCGGCGACAGAACCTTTGGGAAATTATCGAATTAGAGGGAACTCTCTCACAGATAAGCACTGGCTGAAGAAGCGCATAGCTTCAGAGTGTGTCAAGGAAAACCAATTGCGGCGCTTGCGGGGAGAAAAAGAGTTATCACTCCTGGAGTACGAACAGTTATGTTTTAAGAATTTGCCACTTTTGCAAAGGCTTAACAAATTTCGAGAAGTTTTGGCACTGCACTACATGAGAAAGCTGGGACAAAGTTGGTTAAATCGGGAGGTTTTGCCTACTATTGTTTACGGCATCGCTACCACAGTGCTCAATCCTAAAGCTACTGTGGACAAGTGGAAATGGATGAAAACTCACGAAAAGTTGAGTCATCAAACGGCAGAAGGTATTGGTCATTCGGCAGAATTAAACCCCCAGCGATCGTCTGAAATCGGGGGTTTATCCTAAAGGATGTTATAGTTGTATGCGGGTTTAGTCAAGAAATTAGGTACTGCCAATAAAGCCGAATCGAAGCCGATCGCCCTGAGACTGGTTAATACGCGATATTCGGGTTTTGAGCCGTATTTGACTGTTAATATTCTGTCGGAGCAATTACCCCCAATCACAACTACAGGGGCTTGCAGCCGTGCGATGGGACACGATATCAAAATCTTTGAAAGTCGCGATCGGATGTCAGCCTTGATTTATTAGATCGCCAGCTTCAACCCTATACAGGGCGGAAATAGCAGCGATCGCCCGCAGTGCTATTTGCTGCTAAAAGAGTTACACTAAACAATGTATGAGTAAAAAGCAAAGTTTTTTGAATAAAAAAATGGCTAGCAAACCCCTTTCTTAGGCAGGAAATAAAAGCAAAAAATTAGAAAAAATTCTTCCTTATACCTTTAGAGGACGATCGCCTTTTTATTTATTATTAGATTGAAGTTATGGACTGGCAAGAAATTTCTGGCAACTGGGTATTAATTCCTTCAAGACCGATCGCGATCGTACATTTTCTCGGCGGTGCATTTGTGGCCACAGCACCGCAACTCACCTATCGCTGGCTGTTAGAAGCTTTGGGGACTCAAGGATATGTTGTAGTAGCAACGCCGTTTGTCAATACTTTGGATCATATTGCGATCGCCCGCGATGTCCTCAACAAATTTGAAAATGCCCTCGATCGCCTGCGCGCCACTAAATTGCTCAAATCTTCCTATCTCCCCATCTACGGCATGGGACACAGCATGGGATGCAAACTCCACCTCCTGATCGGTTCTGTGTTTGACATAGAAAGGGCAGGCAATATTCTGATTTCTTTCAACAATTATGCGGCATCCGAAGCAATCCCGATCGTCGAGCAAATTTCCCCCGTCTTTAACGTCGAGTTTACTCCGTCCCCGCAAGAGACTAATCGCCTCGTCCAAGATAGCTATCAAATTCGGCGCAATCTTTTAGTTAAATTTAACGGCGACAACATCGACCAAACCCTGCTGTTGACCAAACTGCTAAAAACACGATTTCCCGACATGATTACAGTTCAGACTCTAGCGGGCAACCATCAAACGCCCTTGGGTCAAGATGTTAGCTGGCCTGTAGGTCAAATTTTTACACCCTTCGATGCGATCGGGCAGTGGGTCAAACAAGAAGTGTATCGCGAATTAAATGAATTAAAACGGACAATTCTGCTGTGGCTTAATCCTACGTCCCGCGTTTAAAGCCTATTAACCAGAAAGTGCCTCCGGCAGTTGCCAACCCAATATCAGCTTCATCGTTCGGCAGTAAGACAGGGCGAATAATTTTTGACCATCGACAAACAGTTCCGTCCATCAGCCGTTCTCTCGTAACTAATACTGTCTGCGATGTCTTTGATTAATTTTAGGCCCCGCCCGCCCGGAGAGTGAATATCGACTTTTTCCGAAATATCTTTGATTTTTTGCTCTAAATCAAACGGATCGCCCGAGTCCCAAATTTTAATCTCTAAAGATTCAGCGAACACCGCCACCTGAATGTCAACAGGCAAATCCGCTGGTTTGCCCTTGTGGGCGTGACGCACCGCATTCGTAAAGCCCTCAGCCAAAGCTAACTGACACCGTATCCACACACTTGTAGGAATTCGCGAGTCGTACAATTGTGCAAACCACGACAAAACCCAGCTTAATCCGTTCAGACCTGTATTGACTTGAAGATCCGCTTTTTTTAGCATCGGCAACTTTTCGGAACCTTTTAATTCAATCACGCTCACCACAGAAGTTCTTCATCAGCCGGTGGGCAAAATACAATCAGAAAAAATACAATTAGACACAATACAACGGCGGCAAAATTGAATGGTAGTTTGAGGATACTAGCTTTGGTGGGCCGTCGAGCGATGTCTAATCCACTAATCGGTTAGTCACTATACCATAAATAATACTTCCATGTCAACCAGCGCCTGTGGCAAATAAAAGTCTATAAAAATTTATATTCTGAGTATAAACTGAGTGAAGTTCGATCGCGCCAAATTTCCATCAAGTTTTAACGTAAATTGAACTCAACGACCCGCCCTCAAAAGCAATTACCTCGAAAGCGATGCCAATAAACTATACTCAATCTCAGACAAGGGCGCTGACAGGATATATTTTAAATGACCCCCAGACCTTGAAAAACTTGTAGTACCTAAGTGCCCATGTTTCAAATTCTGGTTATTGACGATGATACGGCTGTTCAAGAACTGCTGAGAAGAACCCTGAAAAAACAGGGTTACGAAGTAACAGTAGCAAGCAATGGCGAAGACGGTGTAGCCCAGGCGCAAAAATTGCGTCCGGCCCTGATAATTTGCGATTGGATCATGCCGCGCTTGACCGGCATCGATGTCTGCCGTCGAGTCAAGGCAGATCCGGATCTGTCAACTACACAATTCTTTTTGTTGACTTCTTTGGGTTCGATCGCCGATCGAGTCAAAGGCCTCGACGCCGGTGCCGACGATTTTATCTCAAAGCCGATCGAACTCAACGAATTACAGGCAAGAGTACGCGCCGGATTGAGGCTGCACCAACTCAGCCGAGATTTGAAAATAGCCAAGCAAAGTCTGGAAGCAGAGTTAGCCGAGGCGGCAGAGTACGTGCAATCGCTGCTGCCAGATCCGATGACGGAACCTTTTAGTATTGAGGCAAAATTCATTCCCTCCCGCCAGTTGGGGGGAGATTGCTTCGACTACAACTGGCTAGATGCCGATTATTTGGCGATTTACTTGCTCGACGTAGCCGGTCACGGTTTGCGGGCGGCGCTGCCTTCGGTGGCCGTGCTGAATTTGCTGCGATCGCGCACGCTCCCCAACATAGACTATTACAAACCCAGCGACGTTTTGCGCGCCCTGAACACCACCTTCCAGATGAGCTATCAAAATGACAAGTATTTCACCATCTGGTATGGCGTTTACAACCGCATTTCTCGCCAGCTAGTTTATGCCAGCGCCGGCCATCCACCGGCAGTGTTGATTTCCCAGTCCCCTGCGAGCACCGCTAAAATCCAGCGATTAAAAACCCCCGGAATGCCGGTCGGGATGTTCCCCGACGCCCCCTATGTCGATAATTGCTGCGATGTCGAGGATTTGAGCACTCTCTACATCTTTAGCGACGGGGTATACGAGATCCACCAACCTGACGGCAATATCTGGGGGCTTGACCCTTTCATCGACCTGTTAGCAGCTTACAACGGTGCAAGTGCCGACCAGTTAGAGCTGGTTTTGAACTACATTCAAAAGTTGAACGCTAAAGCAGTTTTTGATGATGATTGGTCTTTACTCAAGGTAAACTTTGGCTAGCTGACTTCTTGCAGTGCATCTGCGACCAAATAGCAAGAAGGCAGCATCCCCAAGATTTAGTTAGTTGAGGGAATTTTGCTATTAAAAGCATCGCGGGTCTGAAATATCTCGAAAACTCGATCCATGCTGGTGAGTTCAAATAAGATGCGGATTTGCTCGTTGATAGAACAGACAACTAATTGACTCCCAGCGGCCCGGACTGTTTTGAGCGCCAAGACTAAAGCGCCTAAACCAGAACTATCCATAAATGTCACATCAGTGAAGTCTATCAATACCACATCGGCTCCCGCTTCCACTAGGTCGCTAATCTCTTGGCGGAATTGACTTGCCTTGGTGCCGTCTAAAATGCCAGAGGGCTGAATAATTTTAACTACAGGACTCATATTTTGCGGTGGGAATGTCAGAATTTCTAGCCAGACTAGGCTAGTATAGCTGCGAGATGGACTCCGATCCAAATAACAGAGGGGGAAAGTGCCAGAGCCTGAGAGCGGGAGAATAGTTTTGAGTGCAAAAGATGGTGCTCGTCGCGGATCGTAACGCTCATGAGAGTCGTAGCGCTTCGCCGAGAATGAATTTTGAAAGGGGGACAATCTTTGTTCTGCCGAATGCCTTCTGCTATTAATCAAACAGGGCTAACTTTGGCGCGGTAGAGGAGTTTGTCGCCTTGTCTGTAGCCTGTGTAGCGGACTTTGACGGGTTCTCCGGGATCGGCTGTTCCTTCCATGAGCTGGTGCTGTTGGGGGTTGTAGGGAATCTGGACTCCGACTGGGGCGATCGACTCTATCCCCCAATGCTGCAATAACTCCTCGACTGGTCGCAGCAACGGCAACAGTTTCTGGGCCCGCAACTGGTGATTTTCCTGAGCTTTGCTCGCAGCAGTCGGCCACTGCAACATCCAGGATTCTAAAATTTGCACGCTAGAGAGCTGGAATTCCTGCATCAAAGATTCTCGCTGCTGTTCGATCGAAGCTTGCAGGCGCTGATATTCTTGTTCTACGGCTGTCGGTGATGCCTGTTCTAACTCTACAGAGTCGGGCGCCAAGGTTGCGAGCAGTTCGTTTAAGGAAATTTGCAAAGCTTGACTGATTTTGAGCAGGATGTGGACTCGGGTTTGCAAAGCTAAGCCGCGACGCAGGCGACTTAGGTGAAGTTCGGGAACTCCTGCTTTTTGGCTGAGTTCTCGATCGCTCGAAAGCCCCGCCTGTCGCATCAGGCGTTGCAGTTGAGGAGCATAATCTGGAATATTAGCTGCCACGAAAAATTCATCCAAATTAATAAATGGACATATTCTCGATCGTAAACTGTCAGGAGCCTTAACGAAATACATTTTTGGGGCGGGCTTTTCGGTCCACCCCACAATAGTTTTGTGGCACGGGCATCTTGCCTTTGGCGAGCTTGTCGGGCCACCTCACAAGAGAAATGGCTATCTGACGCCTACTTTTTCCGGGGCTGCGGCTGTGGCAGTTGTCGCAGATCCTTGTAAATGCGCTTCTAGGAACCACAAACGCTTGTCAATTGTCCGCGAGATTTCGGTATACAAGTCAGCAGTGTCGGCGTCGCCGAGTTCGCCTGCTTTGTCGATGGCGACTCGCAGGTGTTGGGCGTAGGGCGCGTAGCGATCGGCCAAAGCCGTCACGTATTCTTTCCCATCTAAAATGTCGAAAGGAAACTCTGGCAGGATCGAATCTGCGGCGGCTGTGCGGGCTGTTCCTACAGCGAAACCGCCCAAAGCTGTGACCCGTTCGGCAACCAAATCGATGTATTCTTCGAGTTCTGTTGCCATTTCGTCAAACAGCAAGTGCAACTGGTAGAAGTCCATGCCTTTAACGTTCCAGTGAGCTTGCTTGACTTGAGTTTTTAAGTCCAGAGTCGTTGCCAGCGTGGCGTTTAGCAGCCCCACTACTTGAGAGCGGGTGGCGGCTGACATATCGATGCGGCTGGGGTAAAGATGTTGTTTGTGGTTGTTGGTAGTCATAGGTTTTTAGCTTGTTATTAGTGATTGTCGATCGAACTTCTTAGAAAGCTTTGGGCGATCGAATGTTTGCCTGCGTGGTGAATTTCTCTTGAGAGGCTCAGGCTAAGTGCATCTGCAACACCGCACGGGGAGCTCGGCGTACATTACAGCGGATAGTTTCTAAACCGAGACGCTGGCAAGCTTCGTAGCGGTGGCAACCGGAAAATCCGTAATACTGACCATCTACTTCTAGCACATCGATGGGTTCGTTTAAACCTACCTCGCGGATGGATTCCATGAGGGCGGCGACTTTGCTTTGGTCGTTGACTCGCGGCAGGGGGCGGCGAATCTGGTTGAGAGGAATTTCTTCTATCCTCATGGGGGCTCTCTTTTTTGCTTCTTGTTAAATCATACTCGTAATGACTTCGACTTGGCAAGAAAAATGTCAGGAAATTTTGAGATTGGGAGAATGGGGGCGTGCGATCGCCCGTTTGCTGTAGTGTCGGGGGATGGAGGGCGATCGGCTTTGGGTGGGAAAATCAGCATTAAAAATGCCTTCCCATCACCTGGGTAGCTCAATTCATTGTCCGTGTCTTGACGTTTGAATGCCCTAAAGTTATAACTTTATTAGGCAAAGCCTAGGGGTAGTCGTTACGACTGCCGCATCATAACCGCTGAAAAATAACCGCTGAAAAGGCGGTTTTAGCGTTTTTTTAGACAGCGGATTTCATTGCCATGTAATGGTATGCCTTGAGGAATCTTTCAGCATTTTTTGAAGTCCACTAGAAGACTATTAATGATAGCTTCGTAGCTCCAACCATACCATTTAATTAATGAAAATTATAAAGCAAATTGCACAGAATTTAAAGCAAGCCATCTCAGACAGAGATCAAAAGCTAGCTTTAGACTTGTTTCGAGCGGGATTACAACAAAGTGAGGCGGATTTTGTAGATCAACTACGAAAATGTGGTGTACTTCGATGCTCAAACTATGATTTCCAATCTCAGATACTTAATTCTTTGATAAATGAAACTGGGAAAATAAACATCAGCCAGGATAGCCAAGTTTACTTTGAATCTATAAAATCGCTTCTTTCTATCTCAAGAAATATTCAAACCTTATTTAAGGTTTTACTTAAAGAGGTTGATTATCTTGAGATAAAAAGTTACCTAGTTGCAGTTGATTCATTGTTCTGGCCACTTTATGATCTTCAAGCAGTTGATTCATTGTTCTGGCCACTTGATGGTCTTCAACAAGACCACGTTAATCGCTACTCTGTATGTAAGGAAGAGCTAGCTTCAGCCTTTTCTTTATATCTTTATCATAGCCATGACAAAAAGGTTATAGATAAATCAAATATTAATAAAGTCAATGAAAAACGCTTAAACGATGAATATTACGTTACCAAATTAGAGGATTTTAACAAATTAATTTTTTTTAAAGAGTCTGAAGTGCTTGTAGATAGTTTTGGTTATACAGTTACACAAATTGATGCAAAAATTATTATAAAAGCACCTGACCCAAAGTTTGGGATGAGCCTTTGTCTCGGCTACATAAGACAATCAATGCAAGAGATTGCTAACTCGTTTGAGTCTTTGTCAGAATTATCAGAAATAACAGAAAAATACCCCTCTATATCGGAATTTTCAAAGACGTATTATCAAAATTTTAAAGACTCTACATTTGAGATTATAGACAGTCCTTTAAAACGAATTGTCATGAAATTTCACCCTCAAGCTTTAAGTAAGTTTTTGGACACTAACAGTCTTTTTTTGGAAGAGGAGATGATTCTCAAACAACTTGAAAATAATTTATTTATTGACTTAAAAAAAGTAAATAAAATCCCAGTTTCCCAAAGCTTATCATTATTCGACATCATTAAAGTACAACGGTTATTTGCATTTATGTTATTGGTTCTTACGGAGTATATAGACTCTAAAAATCTCTTTAAGTCTAAGTTATTTTGGCGATCTATGCCTGTTTTACAAGCCAATCAACTCAAAGATTTATTGGCAGGTTTTTTGGGAAAACAAAAGGCAAAAGAAATTTTGGAGTTATTTACTTGGAGATTAGAAAGCAAGAAGATATTTGATTTACAAACGTACCCATTTATTAATATTGAAGATTGGATACTTTTACCTCTGGGAATTTTAACTAACTCGGATCTGTGTAGAAACGTTCTTCAATCCACTAATTTTAGATTTGATTCAGAATCAGTTGAAGATCCAATTGTTCTGGAGATGGAGAGATGCTTAAAGCCAGTATCATCAATATTTGAAACCAACTTAAAATATTCTTTTAAAGGCGTTAAAGGCGAGGTAGATGTCTTAGCTGTTGTAGATAACTGCCTATTTGTATTTGAATGCAAAAACTCCTTGCATCCTTGTAATCTATTTGAATTGAGAACCACTTATGATTACATTCAGAAAGCCGCAGATCAATTGACTCACTTCCAAGATTTATGGCAGCAAGAACCTTTCAGAACCTATTTAGCAACGAAGATTAAAACACAGCCTCATTTGCCATCCCAATTATGTTCATGTATTGTCACGGGAAATCGAATGTTTTCAGGTTTACGTGAAAAAGGGCATAGCGTCAGACCAATCCAGGAGCTTTGTAACATCATTTGTAACGGAGAAATTCTACTTAATTCATATAATATTTCTAACAAAGATGCAGGTAAGAAGAGCATTATCAAAATTAAACTATGGAAGGAAAACGAATTAAAGGCAGAAGATTTATTGGGTTATATTCAAGAAGATTCTCTTCATAAGTGCTATTTCAATTCTCTGAGCAGAAGTGAGCAAAGAATTAAACTGAAGAACAAATCTCTAGTTCAAGAGTCGTATGCTTTTAGTCATGAGAGGTTTCTTGAGCAGTTAGTAGATAACTTTAGATTTACAGAGAATCTGTAGGGCTTTCATAGGTATCCTCAGAGTATTACACCAAGCTGTTTTTAGCTTATTTTGATCTCTAACCTCGCCCTAACTAGATCCTGAACACTAACATTTTCTATTGAGTTATGCAAAATTTGGTGATTAGCCATAATTTCTTTCGTCTAACTCTGGAATTCCGACAATAAGCAGCGATCGCCCTAAAACAAGCTCGATCGCCCATTAACAAAAAATCGCAGCATCTGCTACAGAACCATCTCAAGTCAATCCCGCAATAATGACACTCCTACCCAAAATAGCGGTGTTAAAAAAGAACGACAACACAGTGAAAAAGCACGATATACCTCGTCGAACGAGGAGTGATCTGCACATCTGCAACGCCGGAAAGTCATGCGAATTTCAAAGGAGAAATATAAAAAATCTTTGTAGTGAGGTTCGTCGTCGCCCGGAAAATCCCAACCCCGCGGCTGGAAGTAGCTGCCGTGCAGTTTGCTCCGCTTTCGGTAGTAGCTGCAGGCATACTGCATGGTGAAGATAGTAGACTTATTGCATAAATCTTTGATCGATCGGGAAACCGCAGATGCAACGCGGACAATTTCAAGATAGGAGAGCGAATGCTTGCAATTGGAGTCTAGTGTGTACCTGCATCCAAGACCCAACATAGGTTAGCCACAGTAAGGGTTAGAAAATCCCAACTACTGCTATCTTCGCAGGCAATCCCAAAAAGTAACTATGAATTGGCAACACGCAGCACAGGCAGGATTTTTCATGCCTTTCGATAGATCGATCGACATCAACGTTCTAGGTACAGTGGGAGAAAAGATAAATTGCGGTTTGACATTATGGCATCCTCCCAACCCCTCAAAGGCATTGAATTGATCGACTGCGCCAAAGCCAACGCCCAACAAGGAATCGCCACAGCCGCGAAGCTTTGCGGCTACGGAGGCGACCTCAACACCTTCGAGCGGGAACTGAAACAGGCTTGCCAAGACATCGGCGTCGAAGTCAAGGAGTTAAGCGACTTGATTACGGCTCAGCAGATGATGAAACAAGGAATGGGCATTGAAATCGCTCCAGATACTCCCTCAGAACTCTAGGCTCAATCTCCACCGCACCAGTTTTAGGGCTAAGATTGCCCCGACACGAGTATTTTGAGTCTGCTAGCTGAGGCAGGCTAGAATGTTTTGCATGGGAGCTTCCGACTTTAGTCAGGAGTCGCGCTTTCTCCCGCGAAGAGGGTGCTTTCTGGAGGGTGCTGAGATTGTTAGGAGGACTGTCGTGTCAGATCAGCAAGACCGAATAATGCGTTTGTTTATAGAGGAGGCTAAGGAGCACCTCGATACTCTAGAAAATGGTTTAGTGGATTTAAAGTCCACGATGAAAGACCCCGAAAGCGTCCAAGAGATGTTTCGAGCCGCCCATTCCGTGAAAGGAGGGGCGGCTATGCTCGGCTTAGATAGTATTAAAACAACCGCTCACCGCTTGGAAGATTGTTTTAAGGTGCTCAAGGACGGGCCCGTCAAGCAGGTTGACCAAACGGCAGAATCCCTATTTTTAAAGGGAGTTGATACGCTTAAGGACTTGCTGGGGCGACTGGAGGGGCCTTTCGGCTTGAGGAATGAAGAGGGAGAAAAACTCGTGCAGCAGGTGATGCCTGTTTTTGCTCAACTGGAAACTCACCTCAATAAATTGGCGTCGGGCAAAGTGCAGGCTGCTGGGTCTGGTACCCCCGCCGCTCCAACAGCGGGCGCTGTGCCGGCGAATTTTGCTGTTGAAGTGATGACTTTACTCAAAGAAATGTTGCAGGTGTTCAAGCAGAAAGAATCGGCTGCTAGTCGCTCTGAGTTGACGGCTGTGTGCGTTCGCCTCTATAAGTTGGGAGGTAAAATTGAGACTTGGCAAAATTTAGTAAAAACAGCTAGAGCAGCGATCGTTAATCCCAAAAACTCTTATAAAGTCTTAGCTCCGCTGATTATCAAAGAACTCAAGGAAGCTGGCGATTTAGTACAAGTGGGGAAAGTCAAGACGATCGCTCCGAGTAAAAATTTGCTACTTTTGGCAGCAAGCCCAAAACCAGCAGCAGCCCCAGCAGCAGCCCCAGCCGCCCCAGCAGCCCCAGCACCCGCGTCGTCGAAGCAAGTCGCACTTCCGGGCGAACCGAAGGCGGTAGTCAAGCTTTTGCTCAAAACTTTCAACAAAAAGCAACTCTCCGAAATCGCCAAGTTACTGGTTCAAGCCATCAAATCCTCGAACTAGCACTTGTTGCAGTAGAAGATAGAGTCAAAGCAATATTTTTGAAGCGGATAATTTTCTGGGGGTGCTGGCAGCCGCTCGTTGAGCAGCAACTCGAAAAAATTCACTCATTCGAGATTTTTGCGCTCTACCTTCTACTGTTGGGCAACCCTGCGTTAGAATGAGTGGATATGTAGGCGTGCAATATTGTACCAGAATTAAAAATCGAGCAGGCTTTATAAGGCGGTAGCTGTGAAACCAATTCGTTCATTAGAAGATGCTTTAAACCGCTGTCAGGCGATGGGAATGCGCTTGAGCCGCCAGCGTCGATTTATTCTAGAACTTTTGTGGGAGGCAAAAGAACACCTCTCGGCTCGCGAAATTTATGATCGCCTCAACCAACAAGCGCATTCGATCGGTCATACTTCGGTTTATCAAAATCTAGAAGCTTTGTCGAGAGAAGGGATTATTGAGTGCATAGAACGCTCAGAGGGACGCTTGTACGGCAATGTCAGCGACTCTCACTCTCACGTCAACTGTCTTGATACGGCTCAGATTCTCGACGTTCATGTGGAATTGCCGATCGACTTGATCGAGCAAATTCAACAGCAAACTGGTGTCAGAATTGTAGACTACCGGATAGATTTCTACGGATATCGATCTGCCGAGTCCGCCACGGAAGCATCGAGTGTCAGCGATACGCCCAAGGCTTCGTAACCGATAAAGCAGCGGCTATTGGAACCAAAGCCGTTATTTTTGCTCGGCCAGTGGGTCGAATAAAATGATTTAAGTATTTAGCAGCGCTCGATCAGGTTTTTGACCGTCGCCCGCCGGAATTGGGCACAGTAAAAAAAAATGAAAACTGAACAATGAAACTCGATGGCAAGTTTGGCGATCGGGAATAAAATTTACGATTAAACCGAAAAAATCAATCCTACCCCTACAGGTAAAAGTGTAGACCAAATCTGGCTTTAATACCCCCTTTATTTTTTAATCGGCTTGGAGTCGAGGAAAGTTTGTGTAGGATTGGTTTCAACCGCTGAGTCTGATAAGGGAATTTCTGACCCGGATTTAATATGAGAGCTTAGTTGAATCCCTCCCACAATTCATGTGCAGAGTCAATTCTAAAATCTAAAATCTAAAATTGATAGACTGACGGGGCGTTATACTGTTTTTTCTGCTAAACGGCCCCGGTATCTGTCAATAACTGTGTGATAACTGGTATGATTTACGTGCTTCGAGAGCCTAAAATACTCGGAAGCAACCAGTGGGGCTGGACACGAACCTCACTATAAAACGCCGTAGAGGGAAAGATGGCGAGTACCTTGAAGGAAGTTCTCGATCTCCTTAACCGGAGTCAGAAGCCGACATCACAATCTATGATTTGATGTGGGAGTGTCACGTGAAGAGTGCGCATTACAGGACAGGCTGAAGTAATGGCGAGACGACAATCTGACCAATTCCACACACCACCGCAATACAACCCATCCCTCAAACCGACGGCACAGTTCAGTGCAGAGGCGACAGGCGATGCGAGTTCCTTAGTAACGGCCGGGCCGACCGAGGGGAAAAGAACTTTTTGGCAGTGGCAGCTTATCTGGCTGAGTCTCCTGGTGGGATTTGGAGTAACCGGTGCCGCTGCATTTCTGTGGTTACTGACGATGCCGCCGCCGCCCAATTGCCAGCAACTGTCGCCTCTGGCGGCGGATGGAGAGCGACTTTACTGCGCTCAACAAGCTGCTAAGTCGGGCAAGCTAGAACAGCTAGAATCGGCAATGGCACTGGTGCAGGCTTGGCCGAAAGAACATCCGCTATACTCGCAGGGTCAACATTTGATAGGGGAATGGTCGAAAGCCATTCTGGGATTTGCCAGGGAAAAAATTGAGAGGGGCGATTTGAAGGGTGCTCTGGAGATTGTGGCGAAAATTCCGAAAACCAGTCCGTCTTACCCAGAGGTACAGGAGGCTGTTACTGCTTGGGAAAAAAATTGGCAGGAGGGCCAAAAACTCTACGATACAGCCCTAGCAGCTTTGAAAAGTGAGGATTTAAGGAAGGCTTGGGATTATGCTCAAGCTCTGTTCAAGCTGGAAAATGTTTTCTGGAGTCAGAAACGGTACAACGAGCTGATCCAGCAGATTTCTTTGGAAAGAAACGGCTGGCAGCGCTTGCAAGAGGCTAGAGATTTGGCGCAGGACGGAACTCCGCAAAAGTTCGCTGAGGCGATAGTCCTGGCTCGTAAAATAGACTCGCAGCTTTTTGCCCGCGCTAAAGCGGAAAAGGAAATTGAGGGCTGGAGTCGGACTTTGCTGGCAATGGCTACTAAGCGGTTGGGGGCGAAAGACCTGCCGGGGGCGATCGAGGCTGCTTCTGTGGTGCCGCAGGATTCGCCGCTGTTTGCGGAAGCTCAAGATTTGATGCAGTTGGGTAGGGCTCAGGCAGTGACGTGGAACCAGTCGATATCCACACCGCTGCCGCAACACATTTTTAGCTTGCTGGAAGGGCAGGGGGCTGCTAGCCAAATTGCTCCGGGTCGCCCTCTTTACAAGCAAGCTCAAGTTCAAATTGAAAATTTGCAGGTGCAGTTTCAAGATTTGCTGCGACTGCAAGTGGCGAGTACGATCGCTAGTGTCGGTCAGATAGGGACGTTTGGACTCGCGATCGAGCAAGCGCAAACCATCGGAATTAAGCAGCCACGGCGGGTTCACGCTCAAACTTTAGTGGCTGCTTGGCGTCGGGAAATTCAGCGGATCGAAGACCAATCTTTTCTGACTCTGGCGAAGCAGTTGGCCCAAGCGCAAACGGTTGAAGGACTCAAGGGCGGCATGGCTCAGCTACTCCTGATCGCTCAAAACCGCCCCCGCAGGATAGAGGCGCAAACTCTCTTGGCTCAGTGGACGAAACGCATAGAAGTTATTCAAGATCAGCCTTTTTTGGATGAAGCTATCGCCCTGGCGAAGCAAGGAAAACTTAGTGCTGCTATTGAAAAAGCTTCGGCAATTAAGAGCGGTAGGACTTTGTACGCGAAAGCTCAGGATAATGTCTATCAGTGGGTGAGCGAACTGCAAGTTGCTCAAGATCGACCGATTCTCGATCGAGCTGCGGAATTGGCATCTCAAGGCAGTCTAGGAGCGGCGATCGATACGGCTTCCCAAATCGGTTACGGTAGGGCGCTGTATTCAGAGGCTGCAGGTGCGATCGGGCGCTGGAGTGCTGAACTCAGAGCCAACAGTGCGCCGCCGCCGGAACCCGCTCGCGAGTACGCGCCGGAACCCGCTCGCGAGTACGCGCCAGCTCCGCGACAGGAGGAGTACGCGCCAGCTCCGCGACAGGAGGAGTACGCGCCAGCTCCGCGACAGGAGGAGTACGCGCCAGAGCCAGAGCCTTACTATCCGCCTGCTAGACAAGAGGCCCCGGCTCCCGAACCTTACTATCCGCCTGCTAGAGAGCCGGAACCTTACTATCCGCCTGCTAGAGAGCCGGAACCGGAACCTTACAATCCGCCCGCGAGGGAGCCGGAACCTTACTATCCGCCCGCGAGAGAAGAGGCCCCGGCTCCGGCTCCGGAACCTGCTCCTCCGGCTCCGGCTCCGGAACCGGCGCCGCCCTCGATTCCTGAATCGGCTGGGCCTCCTGATGCTAATTTGCTCCCGGAGTAATTGGGTTTTCGCGCGCTCGGTCTCTAAAATCTCAAATCTAAAATCAAGTGAGTAATTTCCAAGTGCTGACGATCGAGGGCGACCCCATTTTCCGCCTGGGGCTGCGAGTTGCTTGCGAGCAGTATCCAGACTTGCAAGTTGTTGCAGAGGTTTCAACCGCAACCGAGGCTTTGCGGGTTCTAGAAGCTCGCTCGATCGACTCTGGAGCAGCCAAGAAGCCCGCTGATTTGGTAATTTTGGCTGTTGAGACCCTAAATTTGCGATCGGGTCAAACAGAGGCGCTGGCATTTTGTCGCAAACTCAAAAGTTTGTATCCCAACCTGCCCCTGTTGCTGCTAGGCGGGCCGCTGACAGCGGAGCTGTTGGCGGAGTCACAGGCGACGGGCGCGAATGGCTATTGTCCTAAAGGTAGAGATATTTCTCTGACAATCGAAGCTATTCGCGCTGTGGCCTCTGGTCTCACTTATTGGGCGACGGATACGGGAGCTAACTCGGAAATAGAACTAAATGCAGCGGTGGTTCAAACAGTAGAAAACTACGCAGCAATTGCAGATAAAAATGCAGATAATTCGACAGTTGATACGCCAGTACACAAAAAAATGCTGGCTTATTTTTGTCGTTCTGGATTACGGGAAATAGATGCAACTTTGGCGGTAGTCCAAGCTGATTTGCAAGAGATCAGAGCCGCAGAGCCTACAGATTTGCCCTCTATTTTAGATGGGGTGGTACTCAGCGGGCGCCGCAGAGAATTGCTGGCAGCTCGTTGGATTGTCAGTCAGTTATTATTTGAAGGAAAAGGGGAGAAGGCAGAAGGCAGAAGGCAGAAGGCAGAAGGCATAAAGCAGAGGATAGAAGGCGAGAATTTGTTAAATAATTCTCAATCGCAATTAGCAAATTCCCAAGTTTTGGCTGAATCTTTGGCCGTGGCAACTAATTGGCAAAATAGCTTGTTTGACTCGGTGGTGGCTAAATTGCAGTTTGATTTGGTGAATTTGACTGGGTTGCCTTTGGAAATCGATATTTTGCGATCGCCCAAAAAGCTTGAATTGATGAGTTCCATCCTGCGGAAGTTCAAGGATTTGCTGGAGGAATTGCGCTTTTCGCAAGTGCAGGAAACTCAATTGTCGCAAAAAATGCCTGCTATTTTACGGGATTTGTGGCAGGCGACAATCATAGATTTTTTTGGCAGATACTATACACTGCAAACGGAAGAAAAGCCGAGTTTTGATGGCAGTCAAACAAGCTTGAAACTGGGAGAAAGTCAAGGGGGGAGCCCTGCTTATCTCTTGGCAGGCAGTGGCGTAGAAGTTGTGCCGATGCTGCTGGCCGATGCTGATGTAGTTGCAGCAGAAATCCTTGACAAAATACCGATGACAGTTGAGTTTTTTGCACATTTGCTATTTGAAATTCCTCTAACAGTTGACAATATTTCTTGTGTTGCTGGCAGCCCGGAAGCAATGCAGCGATCTGAAGCTTTGTTGGAAAATTTGGCAATTCAAGTTGCTAGCGGAGTGGTACAGCCTCTACTAAATAATTTGGCAAATATTGAAGAAATCAAGCAAATTTTTTACGATGGTAAGTTGATTTCGACGCGAGAAATTGAGAGATTTCGCAATGATTTGTCGTGGAGATATAGCTGGGATAGATATTTTGTGGAGCCGAAAGCTATTTTTGAAAGCAGGTTTTGGCTGTTTGTTTTGGGTGATTCTGGAATTAAGAAAATTTCTATTTATGCTCCGAGAAATCTGGAGTTAGCACAGCTTTCGGGGTGGCAGTTAGCCTTGACTTTGGTTCTGGAAACCAGGGATGCGATCGCACCTAGAGTTCGCGCGGTTATTTCGCTATTGGGTGCTGCTGTTGTTTACGTTTTGACTCAGGTAATAGGGCGGGGAATTGGTTTGATCGGGCGGGGAGTTATCCAGGGGATTGGTAATTCTTTGCAAGATAGCAAGTTTGGGAAAAATGGGTAATTAGTTACAGCATATTCTAGGTATAATACTAAATCCTGGTTATTTACCCCAAGGATTAACGTATGCTGAGGAAATCCACAATCATTCAAAACTGACAATGAAATTATGTTAAGGTGTAAAGGCGTGAGGGTATCACTCCAGAATTTGATGAGCATGGTAACTTGCCACCAAGGGTGCATTGGGCAGAATGGGAAGAGTTCAAAGAGCGATTTGGAACAACACCGCGTCGCATTCACATGATAGATGGATTGCAAATGGCAATGGAGCAACTAAAAGCTGCCGGATGCAGGACAATTTACATCAATGGTAGCTTTGTTACTAGCAAAGTAGCTCCTCAAAACTTTGATGCTTGTTGGGATAGAGAGGAGGTAGATAGGAATTATCTGAAAACTCAGGCTCCTCGACTGAGAAATTATGCAAACCGAGCTGCTCAAAAAGCTTTTTCTCGCGGTGAAATATTTCCATCCGACCAACCAGTCGGTAGTTACGATCTAATTTCCTATGAACTATTTCAGCGGGACAGAGAGCGAAATCCAAAAGGAATTATTGCTATAGATTTAGTCAGGTGGTCGCCATGATTAGAAATGAAAATCAATATGAATACACGCAAGAGTTACTGAAAAGATGTGAATATACGCTAGCCCAATATGACGCACAAGATGAAGAGGTAAAAAAGAACGATCCTTGGTGGTCAGTGATGCGTGAATCGATCCAAAGTCACCTGGATGCTTTCTATCCAGAAATAGCTGAGTATGAAAGATTGGTAGGGTCCGATCGCAGCCAAAACCTCAAAATTGAAGTAGAATCGATTTTAGAGCTGCCAAGAGTCTTAATTAAAGCTCGAATTGCTGCCAAAATCAGTCAAAAGGAACTTGCAGATAGGTTGGGGCTTGAAGAAAACCGAATTAAACAATATGAAGAGTCAGATTATCAATGTGCTAGCTGGGTGGAAATTATCGATATTACTGAATCCTTAGCAGTTGAACTAAAAACAGCTAGTTTTGTGGTGGATTTTCAGGAAATAGAAATTAGGAAAAAAACTCTAGCGGAGTTTGTGGAGCGACAACGAAAGAAGTTAGAAATTAAGGCTCATCAAGTCGAGAAATAGTCATTAGTTATTAGCGATGGCGAGCGCTAATTTATTCCTGGAAGCCTTAAAAACCTATATTATGTCATTCTGAATGAAGCGAAGAATCTCAAAAATTTGCAACACCATCGAAAGTGCGATCGCCTTTATTAGATTCTTCCTTTAATCACAACTTGTCCCAGGTCTGGCAATCTAGACACAGGAGAATAATCAAATTTCCAAACATCAAGCTCAAAAAGTTGACTATGCTCATCTAAATTCAATTCCAGAGATACAGGAACTCCATCCTCATCTAAAAATTCAGCTTCAGCGGCTGTTCTGCCAAGCCTTCTGCCTGAATCAGCAGCGCAGGATTTGAAGCGGAGGCTACCCATCTCACCATCGTCCATGTCCTCAACAAGCGCCGTGTTTAGTGTTGGTACTCTTACTTCAGCAAGTTTATAGTTGGTCATAAGTATAGCTTTAATCAATGCTGATTCACCGGATTTTAGTAGGCGCATTTTTATTATTGTGGTGGTGTAAGACGACCTTTGAGAGAACCCTTATTATCATAGGTAAAAGCTAAAAAAATTGCTTTTATTGCATTTGCCTTATTCCTTATTCATTCTGCTATACAATGTTAATGGCTGATGGTACGATCGCTAAATGCTATCCAGTTGACAATCAAGCAATTGGGTCTCTTGCCCCCGCATCCATCGGTGGAAGCAATCTAAAATATAAAATCAGTTGACATTTTATGAGTATTATGATATCGATCAATGCCGATCGCATAAACAGTTTAGATTTGTCTCCGGTGCGGACTGTGATTGAAAAGTGGCTGGCCGAAGGAGCGATCGCCCAAAACGAACAACAGCTACAATTTGAAATTGAGTATCCGCGCGAAGAGTTAGATCCGCGAGAAATTTCAGAAATTCCCGAAGTGCGGCTGTGGTTTATTCGCTTGGATGCTTGTTATCCTTGGCTGCCATTTTTGCTGGATTGGAAAGCGGGAGAATTGGCACGCTATGCGGCGATGTTGGTACCGCACCAGTTCCACCGCACCCAAGGTATTCAGTACAATCCTGAAGCTTTGGAAATGTTTTTGATGAACAAAATTTTTGTGTTGACTGATTGGTTGAATCAGCAGGGAATTCCCAGTAAATCGAAGTTGATGGCGATGTCGCAGATGTTTGGTTATGATTTGGAAGATGCTTTTTTTGATGTAATTGTGCCGCACCAATAAGCTATCGCACCAATAAGCTGTAAGTAAGCCCACCTAAATTGTATTTTTTGGGCGGGCGGGACGCCCACCCCACAAGAATTCGCTGAAACTTGACTGTTAAATTTAGATGCTTCACACTGTTGTGGGGAGTAGGGGTTGGGCTTCTAGCCCAAAAAGGCGTAAGGTGTGCAGTGCGTACCCCACAAATAGCGTGGTAAGCCCTCTTCACAATTTTCTCAGAATTGAGAGTTACTTTAAATAAACAACGATCGCCCGATTCAATCGATCGAGGAAATTTACCATGAAAACAGATTACCTCATCGTCGGCAGTGGTTTATCAGCACTGGTTTTCGGAGCTTTGATGGCAAACTCCGGCAAAACCGTACACATCCTCGAAGCTCACGAGCACCCCGGAGGCTTTGGTCACACCTTTACGATGGCCAAAAAATACACCTTTAATGCCCAATTCCACTACGTTTGGGACTGTGGCGAAGGACATACAGTCAATCGAGTTCTCAAAAAACTCGGTCTCGATCAAGATGTCACCTTTGAACGCTACGATCCGAATGGCTACGACCACATGAGGATGCCTGGGTATGCACTGGATATTCCCTCGGAACCAGAGGAACTGATCCGCAGATTGTCGGCGCTGTTTCCCGAAGCGGGCGAGAGAATTCGCCAATTCGTCAACGAAGTCGAGAAAACCGGCGAAGGACTCAGAAAACTCGCTCCTCCCGTCAAATCAATTGAATTGCTCAAAAATTTCGGTGACGTATTCTGTGCCGTCCAACATCTCAATAGTACACTTCAGGACGTTTTCGACAAGTTCCAACTCCCGCAAGCCGCCCAAACCCTATTAGCCCTGCAATGGCCGGACTTTTTGCTGCCTCCAAATCAGCTTTCTTTCTATGCTTGGATTGCCTTGTTTAGAGGCTATCAAGAAGGTGCATTTTACCCGACGCAGCATTTTGAATATGTCATCAATTCTTTAGTTAAAGTCATTGAATCCAACGGGGGGAAAGTTCTATTAAACCATGAAGTCACTAATTTTAGGGTGACAAACAGAACAGTAACTGGAGTTGAAGCGATGGATTTGACCAGCCATCAAACCCATGAATTCACGGGCGACACGGTGATTTGCAACCTTGACCCGAAAAGAGCGGCCAAGATGATTGGAGAGGAACTGTTCTCTAAAAAAGTGCGGCGGAAACTCAACTATGAGTATTCTGCCTCTAACTACATGGTGTACTGTGTTGTCAAAGATATCGATCTCCGAGACTATGGATTTGGCAAGTGGAATACGTTTCATTCCGAACATTTGGATCTGAATGAAGCCTTTGCTCAAATGTACGATCGAAATGATTTTTCTCGTCCGAGTTTTGCAATTACAACGCCAACTTTACTGACGGAAGCGCGGCGGGATTGTCCAGAAGATTGTCAAATAGTCGAATTTCTGACTGTGGCTAATTACAGCTATTTTAAACAGCTTTGGGAGACAGATCGCAAAGCTTACAGACAGAAGAAGCAAGAGATTCTGGACTCGATTTTAGATGTGGTTGAAACACACTATGTTCCGAATTTCCGCAAACACATGGTGTTTCATATTACCGGAAGTCCGACGACTAACGAGCGCTTCTGTTGGTGTCCTAACGGTAATTCCTACGGTTCCAGCCTGACGCCGCGCAACATGGGAGTCGATCGACTAAATCACGAAACATCCCTCAACAATTTCTATTTCTGCAACGCCTCTTCGGGCTATCCAGGCTTTGCGCCGACATTTTGGACGGGGGCGCTGCTTTATCAACGTTTATCCGGCGATGCGATTTTAGGCTAAGGAAAATTGGCAATTGGTTATTTTCCTGTTTCTCTCGTTTCTTGGCAGAGCCAAGGAAGGAATTTCACTCTTGCTCTGCCTCCTCTTAAAAATCTCTCGTTTCTGCTCTAGTTATCTCGTTTATCTCGTTCCTTGGCTCTGCCAAGAAATGAATTTCTGGAGGCTGTGCCTCCTCTTAAAAATGACGAGGCACAGCCAGACTCAAATGCGTTTCCAGGTAGAACCTGGGAACGAGAATTTCTTCTTCTTCCATCTTCCATCTTCCATCTTCCCGACATCCGTTACATCCGTTACATCCCGTACATTGCTCGTTGCCGAACTTCCTTCTTCCTGACATCCGTTAAATCCGTTACAGAATCCGTTGCCGAACTTCCTTCTATCAATCTAGGAGTGAACTATGAGAATTGCAATCGTTGGGGGCGGAGCGAGCGGTATGGCAGCAGCCTACTGGCTCGATAAACAGGGACATCACGTCACCGTATTGGAAAAGCAGCCGATTTTAGGCGGACACATTCGGACGCTGAATAAAAATGTTGTACCCAATCAATCTGACTGCAATGAAATATTAGAAAATGGGGTACTGGAATTTCCGACTGTGTTTTACAATTTCGTGGCTTTCATGCAGGAACTCGGCGTTGAATTAGAACCCGTGCAGATTGGTTCAGCGCTGTTTCTTAAAGATGGCACCCACTTTTTGTCTGCGGTATCTATCCGAAAGAATTTCACCGGAATCCAACGCATGATCGAGTATTTGCGACTTGATAGTCTCTACGCTCGTTCGGCTGGATTTATTTTAAAAATGCGGTTTGCTAAACAGCACGATTTCTACGATGTGCCACTTTCTGAGTCTTTGAAAAGCTCGTGCGTCCGCAATTATTGGCTGAAGTTGCTGACGATGTACAGCTACTCGATACCGTTTGAATTGCTCGACAATTTTCCGGCCGAATTAGCGATGCCTGTTTTGCGCGAATATGCCTCGGTCAACTGGGTGAGGATTAAAGGTGGGGTGTATTCTTACATTGAAAAGATTTTGGAGCGATTTACGGGCGATATACGGCTAAAGGTGGAGATTTCCAATATTTTTAGAAGTGCGGATGCTGTAAAAATTGTGCTTTCTGATGGGGAAATCCAGGAATTTGATAAGGTGGTTTTTGCGATGCCACCAGATCAAGTTATGAGGCTATTGTCTGATCCGACGGAGGCGGAAACGAAGCGGTTTTCGGCGTGGAAAGCCAATTATGGCACCACTGTACTGCATTCGGATACATCGATGTACGATCGCTACGGTATCCGTAAGTTATCAGAATTTGATTTTTTCGAGACGGAGAAGGGATGGGGATATAATGCTAGCTTGAATCAGCTTTGCGGCATCTCATCGGCGCGAGAGTACAGTTTAGCTTTTCAACTGCAGGAGTCGATCGACAAAAAGCAAATTATTCACATTCAGAAACATCACACGCCACTGTACACTGTCGAGTGTTTTCGATATCGAGATGAAGTTATCGAGACTAATGGGGAGAACAACACTTATCATGCGGGAGCTTATTTGGGGAATGGTTTGCACGAAGGAGCTATTACCTCTGCTTTGGGAGTCGCGAAATTAATCGGGTGAGCTCAATTGTGATGCTACAAACTCTCGCAAATATCGGTAAATTTTTTGCCGGTGCAGCACTCTGACAAAAGTAATGATGTCTGCATCCAAAGTTAAACCAATGCCAGAGTCGTCCACTCGAATGCGAAATTAATTTTTGGCGTTGCCTAAGCTGCTACACCACGTGCTGCAGTTAAGTAGACATCATTGCTCAAAGATGGGGGAATGGTTGATCCGGCTAACTGAGTACCCTCAAAGTTGGCTCCCGTGAATGTTGCCCCGCTCAAGTCGGCTTCGCTCAAGTCTGCATAGCACAGCCTAGCCCAATCGAGGTTTGCCTGCACCAAAGAAACTCCCACCAGATTTGCCCTGGTTAAATCTGCTCCCATCAACTTGACGCCCCGCAACTGAGCCCCGCTGAGATTGGCAGCTAACAAGTTTGAGCCTTCCAGGTTTACCCCGTTTAGTTTGGCTTCGCTCAGGTTGACGCCATTGAGATCCGTCCTGCTCAGGTCGATGCCATTGATGTAAGCTTTCCTGAGATAGATGCCTGTTAGTTGAGCGCCAAAAAGCTTTGCACCGCTGAGTTTGGCCCCTCCGCAATTTGCCCAGTTGAGGTTGGCTCCGGTGAGGTTGGCACCGCGCAGGTTGATGAATTGCAGGTCGGCTGTACACAAATTGGCGTTCCAGAGGATGGCGCTCCGCAGGTTGCTACCGATGAGTTGGGCGCCACTCAACTTTGCCCTGGGCAGTTTTGCTTTGACGAGGAAAGCTCCGCTGAGATTGGCTTTGGTAAGCTCTGCGTCCGCTAGTCTGGCTTGGCCCATTTTGGCAAAACTCAGATTTGCCCTGTAAAGGTTTGCGTCGTTAAGTTCTGCTTTGGTCAGATGCGCCCGACTCAGGTTAGCTCCCGCCAGGTTAGCCCTCGAAAGGTTTACGCCAACCAACATAGCTCCGCTGAGGTTAGCTCCGCTGAGGTTTGCGTCAGCAAAGTCTCTGTTTCCATTTTCGTACTCTTTGAGCAGCTCGGTTACTTCCATACGGGTCACATTCCTAATAGCAGAAATTTATCTAGAAATAAACACTCTTTATAAGTATTTTATCTCAAAGGGAGCGGTCTGGATCGCACTTTTAAGAAAGCTGATAATTAACTTTATATTTATACATATATAGCAATCCTTGCAGGAGTCGTAAATTTTTACCTCACCCCAACCCTCCCCGAACCCGCTCGATCGGGAGTAAGAAATTCACAAATGATGCGAGGATTGCTATACTTTATGCTTTTTCCAGAGTCCCGACCTTTTTGGGGTCATAGTCTGAAACCCTTGATTTATGGTGGGTCTCTAGTGTGCTTGGGCAAGCGTGGCGATCGTACTGAGATCCGTGAAACCGTTATTCTTAGTAGGTAAGCCATCAAACACTGTCCAAAGTGTTAATCAATAGTTAAAATCAATATTCTTGTTGTCCACTGTGACTAACAGCTTTTTTAAACGGAGACTGCAATGCAAATTTTGTTGGTTGTGTTTGCGTCAGGTGTCGCGAAGGCTGGCCGGGTCATAGCTCCATATTTTATCTACTGTCATTTTTCATGAAAATTAGATGGGGAACAACAGCTTAATCAGCGAGAATTTTTCTCGGTTGTCTCGTAGTAGTTAGACGATCGCGCTTTTCAATATTTCCTTGAGTCGATCGGGGTTAAAAGTAATTTCAGACATTGTACTTCTGAGGGATTTATCGATATGCCTAACGGTAGAGGGTATTCCTTCAAAACCTAGCGGATAATATACTGCAGATTGTAAAAAACTAACAGCGAGTAATATCTGTATAGGATCACCCCCTCTACTGGCAGTTAGGCAAATGTGTCAATCTATGTTATGCTGAGTCAAAAGTGAGGAAGAATCATGTCAAAAGAAAGAAAAAGTAATAAAGAAGTCAAAAAGCCAAAGAAACAACCTGATGGTGTTGCTAAGCCGAAGGATGATAAAAAAAATTATGGTAGCACGGACGGCCGCAAGTAAAGATAGCTGCCACTCTTGGGATTGCGATTAATTTGGTTCAATTGTCAATACTATCGATTTTTAACAGATTTAAATATCCTATTTTGGGATTATCAGAAAACAGGTTTATTATATATAGGGAATATGCAGTGCTAAACCCCAAGTATAATGAAATCTGTTTTTAGCCATGAATATGAAACATTCTGTCGCCGATCGAATTTAAGACCATTTATTTAGACTTGGTTGAAAAAAAATATAGTTCGATCGCCCAAATGTATCACAGCGATATCTCAGTCACCGCAATATTACCCTCAAAACACACGTCAACATCAGTCCCCGCCGCCCGATCGCGCGATCCATATTCTCCCGCATAATAAAAGTATTCTCCCTCCATCCGGTAAACCACTGGCAGCGGCTGCGTCGAAGGCTGGCAAAACACAATTTCCGGTTCCGCACTTCCCGGCGCTAAATGCGGCAAATTCACATTCCAGAAACACCCAGACTTTGGTTCCCGGTTCAGCAAATCCGCCAACACCCGCGATGTCCAGCGAGTAGCGACATCCCAGTCAATTTCGAGCGGTCTTTTAATCCGGTGGGAAATTGCGATGCCCGGAATACCGTGCATGGCTGCTTCCCGCACCGCCGCAACCGTACCCGAAATATACACGTCAACCCCCAAATTGCCACCCGCGTTAATACCCGAAAGCACCAAATCCGGCTTCGCACAAACGTGATGAAGAGCAATACGCACGCAATCGGCCGGTGTTCCCCCTACAGCATACTCAAATTCCGATCGCCGATCGACATGAATCGGACTGTGAGCCGTCACTTGATGCCCGCAGCCCGACAATTGTCCCTGCGGAGCCACCATAATTGTTTTGCCGCTGACAGCCTGCAAAAGTGCCTGAATCCCCGGAGCGTCTATGCCGTCGTCGTTGGTTAAAATTATCATTGAAAATTTGTCGGTTAGTAACGTTATTGTGTCACTGGCGGGCGAGTCGATGCAATCTCAAATTGTAGGGTGGCGCGGGGATTGTGTCGATTTTAGATTTTAGATTTTAGATTTTAGATTTACTTCACAGATGAATCTCGGAGATTGAACAACAGCCTAAAATTTTTGGTCCTCCACGCCGTACTTTAGTGGCTCAAACCCGGTATCTGCGCCCAGGAAGAGTTACTAATTCTATATTTACTTACTGTGCAACTATATTTTACTTTCGCGTATATCTGGCGATCGACAAACCGATTCCTTATTTTATGTATAAATAAACACTAATTGCTTAGTAATATTACGCAATTACCCGTGGTGACAGCCGATGATACCGAAAGTTGCAATAACGGATAGTTAGCGGTGGAATCCCTCATCAACCGTCATCCTAGCGTTTGCGATACAACCGAGTTTACGAAAGGTTTAAGAATCAACCTCGAAGAATATTGTTTTGGTAAAGGTATCAAAAATGTATAGACAAAGACCTTTACATGATAGATGATGTAAACAGGTACTGAGAGAAATCAATAAAGTCAATCCCCCCAACGATATAAAAAAGGTATTACTCTTATGAAAACCAACTTCGCCCAACCACTAACTGCCTGTATAGCTACCGCTGGTTTAGCAATTGCTTCTTCATTACTAACTGCAACACAAGCCCAAGCATTCAGTTTATCCGTGGCTCCTGAGTACGGTACTACCAACGGCATTGGCACCGGCGCTACTGCAACATTGGACTTCAACGTTGTCCAAAGTGGAGCCGATTTGCTCCTGAATTTGGGCATCAAGAATACCACTGGCACTCAGGCTACAGCCGGTGGTGCAACAGACTCTTCTCTCGTTGGCGTGGCATTTGACGTATTGAGCGGCGTTACTGCATCAGTTAAATCGACCGCAGGCAGCACTTTTACAGCGTTTTGGCAAAACGTTGATATTAACGGTTTGCACAACGGTTTCGACTATGGCATTAGCACTCCGCGCAATAGCTTTAATGGTGGAAACGCTAATGGAGGCTTATATAAAAATCAGTCAACTTTGGTTAGCTTTTTGCTAACTGGCAGCAGTCTGAGTGCGGCTCAGGCAGAAAGTGCTTTCTTGACGGGATTCCAGAATGGTACGCTAAAGGCAGGGGTTCGCTTCCAACAGGTAGCTGGGTCTAGTGTTGGTAGCAGTGACAAAGTTATGGCCGGAGTTTCCGCTGATGCTGAGCCAGTGCCGGAACCAACGACTATCGCAGGTATGGTGATGGGGTTGGGAAGTTTAGTAGCAGCACGCCGCAAGCAGGCAAAAAAAGCTCTTGCTTAAATTTTCTTAGGGGTGCGGGCCATCCATCGGCAGAAAAGCTCGTCGCATTTCTAGTGAATTCAGGTTAACTTCTAGTATCAACTCATAAGAGCCAGCGCAGCTATAGTGCTTCTGGCTCTTATTTGTGCTCTACATTTTGTCAACGTGAAAAACAAAAAATTTGCGATGCCCGAATTGCTGCAAAAATAGACCTAAAATCCCAACATCACCAGAAAATATCAACCAACTTGTGGTAAGGTTTTGTGTCGGTTGCTATGTGGCAATCTTCTGCAAGTTCAGTTAAACGCGCTCTCAGCAATGTTTTTGCCAATTTTCCCCCTAGCTCAAACAATCCCCACACCTCCCGCCCAACAACAACTGATCATCGACCCAGAACTCCCCGTACCCGAAAACGAACTGGATTTGCCGCCACAGCCAAGCAGCAGCCTGCTGAAAACCCTGACGGTGCCTCAGCAAGTGCGCGTTTTACCGGGGCAACTCGACAGCATCCCGGTTTTCAACAGCAACAGCCCCGAAGTTGTGCAAACCGAAGGCATTTTGCTCTCCACATTTGGGCCTGAAGGAAAACAAGTACCTTCTGCACACTTAAACTTTCCCTTCAAAGGCCGATTTGACATCTTTGCCCACCACATCGCCAAAGCTAAAAATCGCGCCGAAACTCGCACCTTATTTCAAGGAATAATTGTCCACAATCCTAACTCCGAACCTGTTACTTTAAATGTCTTGCAAGGAGCGACTTATTTAACTCGCCCGGATGCCTTGTTTGTCGATTTGCCGTCGTATTTAGAGAATCGATTCGGCACTGTGTTTGCGGGGCCTGGAAGCCGCATCACGAGCGATGTGCTGCGGGGGTTCAGACAAGGCATTTTGCCCGCTGCGATCGAGATTCCGGCGAATGAGAGCCGAATGCTGATGAATTTGCCGATACCTGTGGGGAATGTCACGCCTTCTTCCAATGGTCGATCGACTTTAATGCGAATGTCGAGCAGCAATGCGGTTTATGTAGCATCATTAGCGATGTTTGCTCCCACAACTCAAGAAGGAGTCGAGCAATATCCCACATTAGAAGAGTGGGAAAATATTTTAAATACCAAAGGTTTAGCGGGGCCCAGAGATTTAGCACCAACTCCGAAAGGCGAAAATCCGGTGCAAAAAATTTATGGCCGCGTGGCGGGAGTAGCGGAAGGTTCCCAGTGGCAAGCTAAAATTACGGACAATTCGAGAACCGATTATTTAACTATTCCCAAGCGCGGCGAGTCATTTTCCTATGCTTTGAGTACAACGGATACGGGTACTTTTGGCACAGGTCAAGTTCAAAGCGCTAAAATGTTAGCTCGCTATCCCGATACTGCTTATTCTGCTCACGGTAATTACGGCATTCAATACAACTTAACTTTTCCGCTTTACAACAAATCTCGTGAATCCCAATCTGTTAGCATTAAAATGCAAACACCGATTAAAGCAAATACAGAATCGGGGGGATTGATGTTTTACGATCCTCCCGAAAATCGGATATTTTTCCGAGGTACGGTGCGGGTGATGTTTAAGGATGATACGGGCAAGACTTTGACGCGCTACATTCACATCGTGCAGCGCAGGGGACAGCAGGGGGAACCTTTGGTGAATGTGAATATGAAGCCGGGGGAACGCCGTTTGGTGCAGGTGGATTTCTTGTATCCGCCGGATGCGACGCCGCCGCAAGTTTTGACTGTGCGATCGAGTAATTAGTTGGCGGTTGGCTGTATATTTACACGGCGCGAAACGTGGCTGAATTTCTCACAACAAAAAGTACGATCGCTACTCGACGGGCTCGCCCTTAACATACAAAGATTCGAGAAACTTAACGGCTTCATCAAGCACAGCTTCCGGTAACTTCTCAACAATAGCGATCGCTTTTTGACGGGTTTCTCGATCGACTGCTTTGGATTCTTGCGAGTCAGTGTCTGCTAAACCGCTATTTTCAAATGGCTTTTGCTTCGATAAAGCTGTTTCTGGAGTGACAAAAATGCCAACATCTGCGGGAAGATTTATAGTTTCATGATTGTAGCATTTAACCACGAGATTTGTAACATTCATCGCTACTCGCTCATTAAATCGGAAAACTTCTGAAAAAGTGCGTGAAGCGCAGCTATCCCGTAGGGAATCGCCGCGAGTAGTCTGAAGTAAATGTTCTCCCACTTGATTGACTTCTGTTGTAAAAATAAATTTGTGTGTATCCGTACCAACTGACACCAAAACCTGGTGAGTATTAGGCTGCCTCGCAGGTTGAATAGACAAAAATTGCACTTTAATCGTATTAATGAGTAATATCAAATCCGTTGGTATCGGAATTATTCATCTCTCTCTTCTCTTCCTCTGTGTCCTCTGCGGTCTCTGCGGTTAAATCATTCCAAAATTAGACATCTCATTAAAAGCTAAGCTGTTGTACCTTTAAATAGGGTATAATAAAAATTAAGTTTAGTCAATTTTTACAAAAATGCCAGCCAAAAACCATCTCAATTCCCAACAAATAGAGAAACTACAGAAAGCCTTAAAAGAGGAAGAAAAGGCAAATGTCAGAGAAAGAATTCTAATTTTATTATTGCTAAATGACGGAAAAACACAATCTAAAATCGCTGAGTTTTTGGGTTGTTCAATAAATA